>JAYTIP010000001.1:0-7741 GCA_043731745.1 Elusimicrobiota bacterium
ATTGAGCTTGGCGGCCATCGCCATGCCGACGCCGATGGACGGGCCGTGGCCGAGCGCGCCGGTCGAGGCCTCGACGCCGGGAACCTTATGCTCGGGGTGGCCGCCGAGCAGGCCGTCGGGCATGCAGAAGCGCTTCATCTCGGCCTTGGGGAAAAAGCCGAAGTCGGAGAGGATCGAGTAGAGGGTGAGGCAGCCGTGGCCCTTGCTGAGGATGAGGCGGTCGCGGTCTTCCCAGTGCGGGTTCTTGGCGTCGACCTTGAGGATGCCGTGGTAGAGGACGAGCAGGATCTCGACGAGGGAGTAGGAGGCGCCGATGTGGCCGCGGCCGGCGGCGACGAGGGCGTCCGCCACGTCGCGGCGCGTGTTCTTGCCGAGGGTGACGAAGTCGATCTTCTTGTCTTTGGTCAGCATGTGGGTATCCTGTGGAGTCGTCGGCGCGCCGCGTCAAGCCGCTGGGCCACGAGGCGCTTGGGGTCGAGCGAGGGATCGGCGAAGCGGCGCCGTTCCAAAGTCTCGGGGGACAGCACGTTGAGGATGATGAGGATCCACTCCATCGCGATCGGCTCGAGGACGAGGTCGAGGCGGCGGCGGAAGGCGGGCGCGTTTTTCCAGCCGCGCGTGAATTCGTCGACGAAGAGCCCGCGCTGAGCGGCGGTGACGGGCTTCTGGCCGGCGTGATGGAAGAAGTCGGCGACGAGCTTGGCGGGGTCGTCCCAGCCGAAGTACTCGAAGTCGATGAAGCGGACTTTCCCGTTCGGGGTGAGGATCGCGTTGTGCAGACCGAAATCGGAAGGGCTGAGCAGGCGCTCGCGAGCGGGTAGAGGCGTCGTGAAGGATTTTCCGGCGCCGCGGGCCAGCCGCGCGATCACGGCCTCGGCGGCGGGGGTCACTTCGTTTTCGACGAAACGGCGCGCCTTGGCGTCGCCCAGGGCCTTGGCGCCGGCGCGGACCTTTGCGAGGCGCCGGCGGATGTGAGCGGCATAATCGCTAAGGGAGGCGCGGGCGTCCGCGGCGGGCGCGGTCCACGAGCGCGCGGGAACCGCGCGCAGGCGGCGCAGGAAGGCGGCGGCCTGGAGGACGTGAGCATCGGTCGGGGCCGTTCGTTTGAGCGGCTTGCCCTCGAGCCAGGAGTAGAGGCCGAAGCGGCCCTCCTTGTCGAGGCGCAGCGGCTCGGGGATCTCACGCAGGCCGGCCTTCCAGAGAAGGGAGAGCCCCTCGAACTCGGTGCGCGCGCGCGGACGGCCGTCGCGCTTGTCGACTAAATAGCGCTTGAGCAGGACGGCGCGACCGCCCTCAAGCTCGACGCGGAAGAGGCGATTGTTGCCGCTCGACTTAAGCGCCACGGCCTTCACGCAGCGGCGGCCGAGCGCGTCCTCGATCGCGGCGGCGGCGTCGGCGCCGATCAAGGCGAGGATGTCGACGCGACGGGCCACGCCTTTCCAGCTCAATGCGGGATCGAAGAGAATCTTGTCGGTGTGCTTGGGGAATCCCGGATGGGAGAGGACTTCCGGCAGGTCGTCGATGAACACGTCGAGGGCGAGGCGGTCGATGAGGCGGACCTTCTCGGCGCGCGTCGAGGCGAACAGCACGCGGCCGGGCGGAAGGTCGGGCGCGCCGTGCTTGAGCCAGCGGCGGGCCCAGTCGCGCAGTCGCACGGAGGGATCGAGGTGGGAGCGCTCGCTCTTGTGGCTGACGACGAAGACCTCGTGGCCGTCGCGCTTGGCGCGGGCGACGAACTCGAGCGCGCCCGGGAATGCGCGGGCCTCTAAGATGCGATGGCCGTAGGCGTCGGCCTGAAGGCGCTGCCAGCGCAGGTCGTGGCCGTCGGCCTTGACCAAGGCGCGCTTGACCCCGGCCTTGCTGGGCGCGCTCCCGGCGCGCAGCCAGCCGCGCTCGCGCGCCAGCCGCGCGAACAGCGCGTCGTAGCCCACGAGCGTGTTGTCGAAGTCGATGCCGATTCGCACAGTCATTCGAAGACGATGTAGGAGTAGTCGCCGGTGTAACCGGCCTGCTTGAACGCCCACTCCCATTCCTTGGGGGTGTAGAAGGTGCGGCAGGTCAGCTGCCAGTAGAGGAGGTTGGCCTTCTCGCGCTCGTTGCGGTAGGTCTCGATGATGATGTGCGCGGGGCCGCGGGAGACGCGCTGGATTTCCTTGAGCGCCTCGTGCAGTTCGTAGTTGTAGAGGTTGTGGAGCGTGGTGATCGAGTAGACGAAGTCGAAGCTCTTGTCGGGGTAGGGAAGCTTGACCGCGCTCGCCTCTTTTAAAAAGGGCTTCACTTCGGGCTTGGCGTTCTCGAGCGCGTAGCGCGAGATGTCCACACCGGCCACCTTGGCGCTGGGCAAAACTTGGGTGAACTCGTGAAGCAGGAAGCCCTTGCCGCAACCCACATCGAGAATGCTGGCTCCCGGCTTCAAACCGTAGTGGCGGCTCATGTCCTCGGCGACGACCTTCCAGCGGCCGTCGTACTTGTAGCCGCCGTAGCCGTAGCGGCGGTCGCCGTCCCAGTAGTCCTTGCCGTACTGGATCGCGACCTCGGCGGACTCGGCCTTGTCGTGCTCGACGACGCGCTGGACGTAGTCCCGCTTCGTCTTGTTGTGCAGCTTCATGACGAAGTCGTGGTAGGCCATTACTTGAGCAAGGTCTCCACGAATTTAAACAGCTTGACGGGGTCGACGGGCTCGCGGTTGCCGACGATCTCGACGGCGAGCGCGCCGACGCAGTTGCCGATGAAGCAGAGCACATCGGGCGGAACGCCCTGGAACGCGCAGGGCGAGGTGACGGCGAAGAGCGCGTCGCCGGCGCCGACGCGGTCGACGATGCGGCGCGCGAGCGCGGGGGCCTCGTGCCAGCCGTCGGCGGTCAGCACGACCGACCCGGAGGGACCGCGGCTGACGAGGAAGGTGTCGACGGACAGGCGCTTCTTGACTCCCGCCGCGAGGTCGGGGATGCGTCCGTACTTGTCCGAGGTGGCGACGCGCATCTCGATCTCGTCGATGGCCACGTAATCGGCCCGCTCGTATTTCGTGACGGCGTTGAAGCCGTGGTTGGCGGCGTTGGACTGGGTGTTGAGCGCGAGAAACTTCCCGCAGCGCGACGCCTGCTCGCGCAACTTCTGGCTCATGAGGCCGTGGCCGAAGTCGTTGACGATCAGAAGGTCGTGACGGGCGGCTTCCTTTTCCAGCCGACGCGACATGTCCGCCTCGACCGCGCCGGCGATCGGCGTGTCGTCGAGATATTGGATCTCGAAAATCTTGCGCAGTTCGTTGGGATCGATGTAGCGCTGCTTGCGGACCGTCGGCCGATCGGGCGTGCGGATCACCTCGAGCCGGACGTTGGGGCGCAGCTTGGAGCGCACGAACTTCTCCTCGGCCGGATCGGGCCCGAGGTTCGTCAGCAAGGTGACTTCCTTGCAGAAACCGGCGATGTGGTTGGCCGTCGCGACGGCTCCGCCGGCGAACAACTCCTCGTGAGTGAACTTGCTCGCGACGATGGTCTCTTTCGTCGTTTTGCCCAGGGCCACGCAATAGCTGTACTGGTCGAGGATGGCCTCGCCCGCGACGAGGACCTTGAGCCCCGAGAGCTTGCGCAGGTAGCCGAGGATCTTGTCGGCGGAGTAGAGTGAGCGCAGGCCCTGCAGGTACTCCTGAGTCTCCAACGGATAGGCGGAGAAAAGGCGGTTGATCAGATGGCTCGAGCTCGAGGTGAACCCTTCGGTGAAGATCAGCTTGCCGCCCACCGAGCGGATCGCGGCCTCCTCGTCGGTGATCTTGCCGGTCACGTCCGCTTTGGGGTCGGCGTAGTCCCCGCCCTTCACATAAAAGTTCGGCTTGAGGCGCTTGATGAGTTCCACGGCCGTCGGCGTCTCGTTGAGGGCGACGTAGTCGATCATCTCGAGCGCGGCGAGGCTTTCGAGGCGCAACTTCTCGGTGAAGAGGGGGCGGCCCGGACCCTTATTGACCCAGCGGTCGGGCGTGATCGTGACGACGAGCATGTCTCCGTTCGTTCGCGCTTCGCGGAAGTGCACGATGTGACCGGGGTGAACGAGGTCGAACACGCCGTGGCAGTGCACGATCTTGCGGCCGGCCTTACGGGCAGTCTTGAGCAGAAGCTCGAGTTCGGAGAGCGACTTGATCTTGCCGGACGGCGCGTGGCCGGTCTTGACGGGTCGAGCTTTCATTTTAGGCACGCGTTTTCTCCTTCGCGGGGCCCAGGTAGGTGAACCAGGACTGAGTGGCTTCGGCGATGCTCTGCGGGGTCCAGACGGGCGCCTCACGCCAGTAATCGATGTGCTTGAGGATTTCGGCGACCCCGGCCTCGAGGGGCACCTTGGGCTTCCAGCCGAGGACCTTGCCGATCTTCCCGATGTCGGCGAAGGTGCAGTCGGGCTCGCCCGGGCGCTTGGGAATGTAGGTGACGGCTCCGCCGAGCAGCTCGACGAGGCGGTTGACGCTGTAGGTCTTGCCCGAGCCGATGTTGAAGATCTCGCCGGAGACGGTCGAGGCCGCGGCGGTCACGAGGGCGTCGGCCACGTCGGTGACGAAGGTGAAGTCGCGGGTTTGCGAGCCGTCGCCCACGACGGTGTAAGGCTTGCCGGCGAGCTTCTGCGCGAGGAACACGCCGAATACCGCGCCGTAGGTGCCCGAGGTCCGCGAGCGCGGGCCGTAGACGTTGAAGAAGCGCGTGGAGACGACGGGCATGCCGTAGACCTTGCCCCAGTGGAGCACGAGTTCCTCGCCCAAGTACTTGGTCAGCGCGTAGGGGTACTGCGGACGCACGGGCGCGCCTTCGGGCGTGGGGTAGGCGTCGGGGATGCCGTAGCAGGAGGAGGAGGCCGCGTAGACGAAGCGCTTGACCTTGGCGGCGCGTGCCGCCTCGAGCACGGACTCGGTGCCGACGACGTTGGCCTTGAAGTAGTCGGTCGGGCGCTCGATGGAGGGCACGATGTCGGCGAGTGCCGCGAGGTGGAATACCCAATCGACGCCCTTGAAATGGGTCTTGATCGCCTCGAAGTCGCCCGCGTCGGCCTGCACGAGGCTCAGGCTCTTGTTTCCTTTGTGGTGCGCGAGGTTCTGCGGGCGGCCCGTGGAGAAGTTGTCGACAACGGCCACTTCGTGGCCGTCCTTAAGAAGTCGGTCGACGAGGTGGCTGCCGATGAAGCCGGCGCCGCCGGTGACGAGCGCTCGGGGTTTGGCGCTCACGCGGCCGCCGGGGTGCGGCCCTTCATGATCTTGACGTTGAAGTAGCGCGGGTCGTCGAGGCTGCCGGGGAGCTTGCCCGCTTTGAAGGCGCGGCACAGGTCCTTGATGGCGTCCTCGACGGTGCGCTTGGGCGTGAAGCCGAGCTTTTTGGCGATCAGGTCCGAGCCCACATGATAGGAGCGCAGGTCGTCGGTGGGGCTCGTGACGATCTCGATGGGGGCCTTCTCGGGCATCTCGGCCTCGACGACCTTCTTGACCATGAGCGCTAAGTCGGCGATCGAGTAGTTCTGGTAGCCGGCGTTGTAGATCCCGCCGTCGATTGTTTCGGCCGGCATGGCGAGCAGCTGCACGTAGAGGTCGGAGATGTCGTCGATGTGGATGTTGGGGCGCTTCTGCGAGCCGCCGAACACCGTGATCTGGCGCTTGTTGACCGCGAGGTTGGTGAGGATGTTGACCGAGAGGTCCAGGCGCGTGCGCGGCGAGTAGCCGCACACCGTGGCGGGGCGGATGGTGATCGTGGTGAAGCCGGGCTGGCGGTGGCGCTCGAGGATCTCCTCGCAGAGCATCTTGAAGCGGCTGTAGTCGGTCAGCGGCTTGAGCGGGTGGGTCTCGTCGACGTTGGCCGCCTCGCTGACGCCGTACACCGAGCTCGAAGAGGCGTAGATGAAGCGCTTGACGCCGGCCTTCTTGGCGGCGACGACCATCGGCTCGAAGCAGTCGAAGTTGATGGACTTGCCCAGCGCGGGGTCGAGCTCGAAGCTGGGGTCGTTGGAGATGCAGGCGAGGTGGATGACGGCTTCGACGCCCTTGAGGGCGTCGAAGAGGGCCGCGTTGTCGCGCATGTCGGCGGCGACGATCGTCAGGCCCGGTTGGGGCACGAGGCCTTGCTCGCCGTAGTACATGATGTCGAAGGCGACGACCTCGTGGCCGGCCTCGAGCAGCTTGGGGACGAGCACGCAACCGACGTAGCCGGCGGCGCCGGTGACGAGGACTTTCATCGTTGGGTTGGTCCTATCCGGAGGATGTTCAACAAGTGAACATTATATCGTTTTCGTGGGGGCCAAGCAATAAATCCTAAAGAGCGGGGATGATTCTTCGGGGCGTTCGACCATAGCGGGAGCGGGAGCCGAAGTGTATCTCGTAAACGAGGGTCAAAAACGCGCCGAGCGCTTGAGCCAAGGAGTATATCCGTATCGGGGCATTTATCTGGCGTTCGGGGTTGAAGTAGCCGTCGATTTCCATGAAGGTGGCGCCGCCGCGTAGAAGCTTGACGTTGATTTCAGCCAGCAGGCCGGGACCGTTCGTGCGCAGATTCAGTTCGCGCAGACGCGCGACCGGGTAGCAGGGAGTTCCCTGCAGATACTTCATGTGCACGCCGAAAACGACGCAGTAGATGAGGTTAAAGATCGTCGATAATCCGGACCTGAAAGTGCTTCGAACCTCGGTGTTGAGGCAGTAAGCGACGACTAAGTCCGCTTCGTCGCGATGCTTGAGGAGGTTCATCACGGTATAGGGCGTGGTGATGTTGTCTCCGGCGAAGAGGCAGATCTTCGGGTATTTGGCCGCGGTGATCGCGTCCTTGAAACTCGCCCCGAAGCCCATGTTCCTCTCGTGGCGAATGGAGCGGACGAACGGGTGGGTGCGTTCCAGGGCCCGTATTTCCCCCGGGGTGCCGTCCGTGCTCCCGTCGTCGACGATGATGATTTCGACCGGGAAGTCGCCCGCAGCCTTCACGCCGGCCAGGATCGCCGCGACGGCCGCCGCGATGTTCTTTTCCTCGTTAAACGCCGGAATGGCGATGGAAATCATCCCGGGTGTGAGGATATCAAATGGGGCGGCAAGCGCAGGAGGACCGTCTGCCCGTCGTTTGACAGAATCTCGGCGCGGCCGGCGAGGTCGTTGAGGAACCGGTAGCAATCCCGGCCGCGTGCCGCTTCGTAGGTCTGTCCCCATCCCTTGCTGTTCTTGATCTCAGCGTCGAAGTAGGCGGGCTGACGCGTCGCGTAGCCGCGGTACTGCCAGAGCACGTAGGAATAGGCGGGGACTTTCGCGCGCAAGCCCATGAGGCCGCTCGGGTTGAGGTCGACGATCGGATTTCGCGCGAAGTCCAGCAGGAAAGGAGCCGAATGCCAGACGAGAATCGTTTCGCCCGGAGGAACGAGTCGTTGCGCCGTCGCGACGCTCTCCCGGAGTTCTCCGCCGAGCACGCTCCGGTCGAAGGCGCGGAAGCGGCCCAGGGTTTCCGGCGACTTGCTCGGCAGGTAGGCGAGCATCGAACCATCGCGCGCGAGCCGTCCCGCGCGCCCGGCGGCTTCGGGCGCCGCCCAGGCCGCGACCGCGAGCGCGAGCGCCAAGGCGGCGCGGCCGCGGGGAGGGGCGCCGAGGGCGTAGAGAGCAGGGGCGGCGGCGGCGCCTCCGATTAAAAGCGGCAGGACGAAGCGGAGCCCTCCTTCGGAGCCGAACTGCGCCGGGTCTTCGCGTCGGCCGCCTGGTGCTTGGCCTTCCTCTCTCCCTGGCTCGCTCTGTACGCGCCCTATTATC
>JAYTIP010000002.1:0-15186 GCA_043731745.1 Elusimicrobiota bacterium
TTGTTCGAGGGCCCGCACGCGGACGCGGCGAGGAGTACGATACCGACGAGAAGTCTGCGACGCATAGGATATTCTATCATTCGCCCGCCGGAGCCGCCGACGGAGAATTGGGGTTATCGGGCAGCGCCGCAGGCGCCGCGGGCGTGGTCGGCATAGTCGAGGGCGGTTCCACGCCCTGTTTGGCGCCCGGCGGTAAAGCCCGACCGTCTTTGTCCGTCGGGCCCTTGATGGCCGTGCTCTTCACGAAGATGACGACGCGCCGGTTCTTGGCGCGGCCTTCGGGCGTGTCGTTGGACGCGACCGGGCGGTTGCCGCCGTAGCCCACGGCCCCGAGGTTGGCGGCGGGCAGGTGGTACTTCTCGATGAGCAGGCGCGCCACACTCGTGGCGCGCGCGGTCGAGAGCTCCCAATTCGAATCGAAGTACTCGTTGTGAATGCCCTGGCCGTCGGTGTGGCCCTCGACGAGGATTTCGTGGTCGATGGAGAGCTTCGAGATCGCGGGCACGACCAAGGCGAGCTTGGAGTCGATCTCCGGCGTCGGCTCGGCCGCGCCGGAGCCGAAGAAGGAGGCGCCGCCTTGCTCCTCGATGGAGATTTTCAGCCCGTCCTTGTCGATCTTGACCTCCCCCTGCATCTTGCCCTCTTTCATCATCTCCTTGATCTGCTCGGACGCCTTCTGGACGTTCTTGTTGAGCGCGGCCGACAGGGCGTAAAGAATGACGAAGAAGCAGACGAGTTCGGTCATCAGGTCGGCGTAGCAGACGACCCAGGCGGGCGCGGGATGGCCGACCTTCGCGACCTTGGGGTCGCTCTCGTCGATGAATCCCTTCGGCGCTCGCATCGGCATAAATGGTCCTTAGGCGGCGGCCGGCGCGGACGGCGCCCCCGGGGAACCCGGGGCCGGCGGCACCTTCACGATCAACCGCTGGGACGGGGCGAGATAGGCCTTGAGGTTGGCCTCGACGACCGACGGCGTGGCGCCGCTTTGCAGCAGCAGCACGCCGCGGATGATGATTTCCTTGAGCAGCAGCTCCTCTTCCGAGCGCGCGCGCAGCTTGCCGCCCATGGGCAGGAAGATCAGGTAGCCCGAGCCCAGGCCGTAGAATGCGGCCGACAGCGCCAACGCCATGCGGCGGGGCACCTGGGCGACGTCGTCGATGGAGGACAGCATCATGATCATGCCGAGCACGGTGCCGATGATGCCGAAGGCGGGCGAGTAGGTGCCGAGCGCGTTGAGAATTTCCGCTCCGCCCTTATGGCGCTCGCGGATGAAGCCGATCTCGGTCTCAAGCATGTTGCGGATGAATTCATGGTCGGCCCCGTCGACGACGAGCTGGACGCCGCGGCGCAGGAAATCGTTCTTGATGTTCTTGAGGTCCCCCTGCAGCGCCAGGAAGCCCTCCTTCTTGGCCTTCTGCGAGAGGTTGACGAAGGTGACCACGATCTCGGAGGTGTCGTCTTCGCCGTGCGACATCAAGGTTTTCTTGATGATCTTGCCCACGCCGATGACCTGGGCCAGGGGATAGTTCACGAGGGTCGCGCAGAAGGTGCCGCCCATGACGATGAACACCGCCTCGAGGTTCATGAACGGCTTGAAACCCGCGACGCCCTCGCTGTGGAAAATCATGAACACGGCGAGGCCGACGAAGGTGAAGATGCCGGCGATTGTGGCGATATCCATTAAAATTCGACTCCCTTAAATCTAGCTCTTCTGCCGCTCGTAGCCGGCGATCGGATTGACCGGTTTCTCGCCGGAATTCACGGCCTTTCGGTATTGCACCACTTTCGCCACGATCTCGTCTGCCCCTTCCCGGACGGTGAGCTTGTTGCCGGTGGCGAGATGGACGAGGGTCTGCGGGCCCGGTTCGAGCGTCTCGATCAACTCGGCGTTGACCACGACCTCCTGACCGTTGATCTTATGCAGGATGATCACCGTCACCCTCCTTTTTGAAGAGCTTCTTGGTCCAGGACTCCTTGCGGCATTCCTCGAGCTTGACGGCGGCGTCCGCGGCCTCGGCCCGGGCGGCCCGGACCTCCTCCTGCGCGGCCTCCTTCGCCGCCTGCAGATCGATCGCCAGACGCGCGCGCTCGTCGCGCAAGGCGGCCTCGGCGTTTTCGCGCTCCTGCGTGACGCGCGCGTCGGCCTCGGCCTGGGCCTGGCGAATCGCCTCATCGCGCTCGTGGCGCGACGCCTCGGCCGCGGCGGCGGCCCGCTCCTGTTCGGCGCG
Organism: Elusimicrobiota bacterium; assembly: GCA_043731745.1. Taxonomy (GTDB): domain Bacteria; phylum Elusimicrobiota; class Elusimicrobia; order UBA1565; family UBA9628; genus GWA2-66-18. Next base: position 2,229 of record JAYTIP010000002.1, read on the forward strand.
GTAGACCGCGTCGAGCTCCGTCTTGTGGGCCGCGAGCGTCCGGGCGAGCTCGGCCTTCTGCGCCGCGAGGGCCTTCTCGGCCTGTTCGCGCGCGTTTTGCAGGATCTTTCCGGACTGCGTCTCGCGGGCGAGCTGCAGGCGCGTGCCCTCGAGAGCCTCCTGCGTGCCCGACACCTGAGCCGCCTGGGCGGTCGACAGGCGCTCGAGCTCGGTCTTCTCGTGCTCGAGGCGGGACTTGTCGGCGTCGGCCGCGGCCGCGCGCTCCTGGAACGCGCGCAAGGACGCCTGCTGGGCGCCCAGCTGCTCGCGCAGACCCTCGAGCTGCTTCTCGAGCTCGAGCTTCTCGCGCAGGGACGCGGTGCGGGCCGTCTCCTCGTTGGACAAGCGGCCGGCGAGTTCGTCGGCACGGCTGCGCTGGCCGATGAGCTCGGACTCCTTGGCGAGCAGGCGCTCGCCCCACGACGCGTCCTTCTGCTGCAGCTCGCGACGCAGACGCGACTGCTCCTGCTCGTTCTGCGTGCGATACGCGTCCGACTCGGCCTGCATGACCGAGCGCCGTTCGGCGAGCTCGCGCTCGAGGTCCGCGCGCAGGCGCGACTCGAGGCGCTTCTGCTCGGATTCGTTCTCGAGCCTCAGCTGATCGGCGATCTTCGCCGCGCGCTGGTTGAGCTCGTCCTGCGCCTGAATGCGCAGACGCGTCTTTTCGGAATCGACCATCTGCAGGGACGCCTGCGTGGCCTCGGCGCGGACTTCCTTCTCACGCTCGACCCACTTGCGTTGCAGGACGACGAACTCCGCCTTGTAGCGCTCCTGGGTCTTCTCCCAGGTCGCGGCGGCGCGGCGTAATTCATCCAGCTGCGCCCGAGAGGAGGCGCCCTGACGCTCGAGCGCGCCGGCGACCGCGCGCAGGCGCTGCAGCTCGGCGCCGGATTTCTCGGCGACATCTTTGTACTTCACGAGCTCGGCGCCGTGCTCGGCCTGCGCGCGGCGCAAGTCCGCGGCGAACTCGCCCTCGAGCTTCTGTTTGAGGGTCGAAAGGTCGCGCTGTAGGCGCTCCTGGTCCGACATCAAGCGCTCCTCGCGCTCCCGGGAACTGTGCCGTAGGGCGGCCAAATCACGCTCAAGGCGCTCCTGCACGAGGGCCGCCTGCTGGCGCGTCAAAGTGAGATCGGCGCGCAGCTGGATCGACTCTTTCTCGCGGTCGGACGCGTTCTGAAGGCGGGCGACGGCCTCGGCGCGCTCTTGCAGCACCTCGGTCAGCCGCTCATCGAGGAGCTTTCGCTCGCCGACGGCCTTCGTGAGTTCGGTGTCGGCGCCGCGCAGCTTCTCCGCCAGCGAGCGCAGCGTCCGCACCTCCTCGTCCTTGGCCAAGGCGGCCTTCTGCCACTGGGCCTTTTCCTCGAGCCAGCGCCGCTCCATCTCTTGAAGACGCACGGCGAAGTGCGTCTCGACTTCCTTGTCCTGCATCTCGCGGGAGGCGAGCTGGCTCTTGAGCGTGCTGACCCAGGTCTCGCGCTCCTGCGCGAGACGGCCTTCGAGCTCCTCGGCGCGGCGTTCGAGCTTGAGCTTGGTCTCCTCGGCTTCCTGCTCGCGGCGGTCGCGCCGAAGCTTATCCTGCAGCTCCTTGAGAGACACCTCGACCTTGGCGGCGGTGACGGTCTCCTCCTGGCTGCGCAGCTGCATCAGCAGCGATTTTTCCCGTTCGTCGGAGAGCTTCTTCTCGAGGAGCTCAAGCTTGTTCTCGAACTCGTCCTTCATCTTCTCGAGCTTTTCCTCGCGCTCCTTGGAGCGGTCCGGCGCGGCGGCGGCCGGCGCGAGCGGGGCGCCGAACGAAGGCGGCGCGGGCGGAGCCATTTTAGGCCCGCCGAAGGAGGGCATCGGGGGCATTCCGGGAAGAGCGGGCTTGGCCATTCCGGGAAGAGGCGGAGGCACGGGAACTCTGCCCGCCGAGGACGGAAGCGGCGGGGGCATAGGCGCTCCCCCCTTGCCGGGAGGCAAAGGCGGGGGCGGCGGAAACTTATCGTCCATGGCCATGATCGTCTCTCCTTAAGAAGCCCGTCAAATCGCCTGCGCCTTCATGCCGTCCACCCACTGCCGCAGTCCCGGATCGGGATTGAACTGCAGTACTTGTTCGAACTGGGCGATCGCCTCGTTGTTGCGACCGAGCTGAACGTAGCAGTTCGCGAGGTACTGCCGCGCCTGCCACTGCGTGCCGTCCTGGGACAGCGCGTACTCGAGGTATTGCGCCGCTTCCTGGAACCGTCCCGCGTCGTGATACTGGATTCCGGCCTGGAGATAGGGCTTGGCCGCCTCCACCTGCGCGGCAGAAGGCCCCGCCGCCGGGGCCGGCAACGCCGGCGCTCCGGGCGCCGCCGAGGCGGGCGCGCCCGTCGCCGAGCCTCCGCCCGCACCCAGCAAAGTGGCCACGGCCTGCTCGGCCGCGCGCGTGCGCGGCGCGTACTTCTCGCCGCGCTCGCTGGCGACCTCTTCGTGGAAGCCGGAGAAGGCGTCGCCGCGGCTCTGGCGTACGTTGACCTTCCCCTCCTTCTCGAGCACCTTCACGACGTCCATGATTTTGGAGCGCTCCTCTTCGATCTGCGCGGGCGTAAGGCCCGTCGCGTACTCGATCGACTCCTTGAGCAAGGACGCCGCGCCCGCCGACATGTTGGTCAGGAACTTGTTGACGACGTCGGGCGCCGCGCCCTGCAGGGCCTTGGCCATCGCCTCGGTCTTGAGCTCGCGCACGATCGTCTGCATATCACGATCGGGGAAGGTCGTGACGTCCTCGAAGGTCAGGATGAACTTTCGCACGCGCTGGTAGACGTCGGGCTTCTCGTTCTTCAGGTACTCGAGAATATTAGATCGCGTAAGCGTGTCGGCCTCGTCGAGCATCTGGGTCAGGCGCTCCATGCCGCCGACGACGAAGTCGACGGACTCCTTGATGTCGGCGTCGATGGCCATCAACTGCTCGCGCGTCACCTGACGGATCTTGAGCGCCTCGATGGCGATCTTCGCCTGCAGCTCGACGGGCAGCAAGGTCAAAGTCGCGCGCGCGATCTCGGGTTTGAGATAACTGAGCACGACGGTCACGAGCCAGGGCTCGTCCTGGCGGACGAGGAAGAGGTTCGCCAGACGCTTAAAATTCTCTTCCGTAATGTAAGTAAAGGGTTCGAACTTCTTCATGGCGTCCTCATCCTCCTCCGGGGGCACCGGAGGGGGCTCCGGCTGCTTGCGTCCCAGCATGATATCGAGCTCGCCTTTCGTGAGCTCTTCCAAAGTGTCGTCGCCTTCGTCCTCGCCGTCCTTGTCCTCGTCCTCGCCCTTGTTCAGGACCTCGTACTCGCCCTGCTTTTTCTCGCGCATCGCCGCGACGTACTGCGAGAAGAAGCGGCGCAGAGGACCGAACAGGAAGGACAGGAACAGCAGCAGCAACAGCGCATAAAGCAGGGGCAGGTACACCGACGGCTTCTTGAAGTCCTCGCGCCAATCCACGAGCGGCGGACGATCGAACTTCGTCGGGCGGAACAGGACCTGATCGGGCGCGAGCTTGTACTGGCCCATCGCGTCGACGATTCTCTCGCGCACCAAAGTCAGGCGCGCCTTGTCCTTGATCGGGTCGAGCACCGCGTCATCGTGGATGACCGTCACCTGAAAGCGCTTGAACACCGGCTTGACCGAGAACCGCTCTTCCTGCACGCCCTTCATCTGCTGAGCCTGCTGAGCCTGGCTCTGCTCGGGACGGTCGGGGGTCTCCGGGCCCTGCGTGATCGTCTTGGGCTTCGGGATGCCGGGCAGCACGAAGGTCGTCTGCATACCGCCCTTGGGTCCGGGCGCCTTTTCCTTGTATTTTTCCGCGACGCCCATGCCCGAGCGCTGGGACTCCTCGCTCTCGAGCTTCACTTCCATTTCCACGTCGACGAACGGCGCGGCCTTGCCCTTGCCGAGGATCGCGTCGAGCACGTCGCGCTGGATCTTCTGCTCGGAGTCCGCCTTGATGTGGTTCTGCTGTTCTAAAAGGCCCAGGTTGGGCGAAACGACGCCGGCCGCCGCCGGCCGGGGGGCCGAGGACAGCAGCGCGAACAGCGCGGCGAAGGAGAGCGCACGCATTCCTATGTCAGTGTAGGGGGGCCCTGTTACAGATTCAAGACGGTTTCTATTCATCTTTTTACTGGCGGATGGACTGGAGGAACTCGCGGACCGACCGGTTGTTCGGGTCGATCTCGAGCACGCGCTTCCAGACCGCCACCGCCTTGTCCTTCTGCTCCATCAGGAAGAACGCCGAGCCCATGATCTCGAGCGCGGTCACGTTGTTGGGCTCGAGGTCGAGCACGTCCTGAGAGCGGCGGACGGCGGAGTCGTACTTGCCGTCGTAGATGGACTGGCGGGCGTCGAAGACCTTCTGGTCGATGAAGGTGAACTGCTCGGGGCCTTCGAGGCGGCGCGTGGGGTCCGCGGCGCCCGCCTCCTTCTCGACCATGTTCAAGAGGCCCAGGAGCTTCTCGTCGCGAGGATTCTTGTTGAACGCGTAGCGCAGCGCGTTGACCGAGACCTTGAGGTCACGGCCGTCCACATAGGAAATGGCGCCGCGGCGGATGAAGGTGACGTACTCCTCGCCGCCGGTCGCCTGGGGCACGAACGCGGTGACGTTGTTGAGGCGGGCGATCATCGTCGCGACCTGCTTGTTGCCGGGGGCGGCGTCCTGCGCCTGGTTGAACTTCTGCGCGGCGAGCGCGAAGTTTCCTTCCTGGAAGGCGTCCATGCCCTGCTTGATGAAGCTCTTGACCTGGGTCGTCGAGCGGTCGGCGCGGGACTGGCCGAAGCGGAAGGTGATGGAGAAACGGGTCGAGGAACCCAGATCGTGAATGCCCTGAGCGACGTCGAGCGCGAAGCTCTTGAAGTTCAAACCAAATCCGAAATCCGTTTCCTGGATCTTAGGCAACCCGAGGAGCCCGAATCGAAACGCGAACCAGCGCGCGACCCAGTACTCGCCTCCGAAGCGCATGTCGGTGTCGCCGTTGAGGACCTTGTTGATGTCCGCGGCCAAGGTCAGCCGGTCTTTAAAGAGGCGCAAAGAGTTGCCGAGTTTGAGCGTGACGGGGAGCTTGTCGTCCGTGTCGCCGGTCTTCATCGCGAACACGTTCTGCACGCCGAAGCCGAGGCGGTAGGCGTTGCCCATGGTCTTCATCGAGCCGATGTCGAGCGTCTTGAAGTTGTCGGAGGACCCGCCGAGCTTGCGCGTGACCTGCTTGACGCTCATGCCGAAGGAGACGGTCTCCGTCACGCCCTTGCCCCAGGACAAGCCCATGGCCTGCTGCTGGTCGACGAACGAGCCGCCCGAGGTGATGCTCTTGGGCTCGTTGGTCGTCGGATCGAGCACCACGTCGACCTTCTCGAAGCCGGTGTTGGCGAGCTGGGTCATGCTCAGGGCGAAGGTCGAGCCGCTCTTGGTCGGGTACGCCATGCTGAAGTAAGTGAGCTTCGTTCCCTGAAAGAGGGTCGCCTGCATCGTGGTGACCTCTTTACGCTGCAGCTGCGCCAGCCCGGCCGGGTTCCAGTAGGCGGCGCTCGCGTCGTCGGAGATCGCGTAATAGGCGCCGCCCATGGCAAGCGCGCGGCCGCCGACGCCGAAGCTTAGGAACGCGCCGGGGGTACCGCCGGCCTGCGCGAAGGCGCTGGTCGCCAGGCCCATGAAAACGCAAGCGCGCGCCACGGTCTGTACAAGCACCGACGCGCGCGCGCAGCGCACAGGGGACAAGCCCCTCGCAATATTAGCGGGCATCTTTCATTCGGTAGCCTGACGCTCCCCCAATGACTGGGAGTCATGGCTTTGCGCCCCCGGCTTGCGCCGGGTTTGCCGTTATCGCCTGTATGGCGCCGACGGACTCCGAACCGCCCGCTAGATCTCCAACCCCCTGATCTAAAAACGGTCCGGAAGCGCGAAACAGGATGCTACCTGACCAGTGTAACCGAATTGTGTCCTTTGTCAAGCCCACCACCCTAGTCATATTACAAGGGTCCGACCGAGCCATAAGGCGAGGAAGGGTCCCCTCTAGACGCCGGTGGGGTGGGACTGGACAAGCCGTCATGCTCCTGATACACTCCCGGCACATGTCCACTCCCGAGCAGGAAGCGCAGGAAGGGCGCAATAAACGCACTCTCGTGCTGATGGCTGGGGGCGCCGTCTCCCTTATACTTCCACTCTTGGGCGTGGTCTACATCAAAATGACGGAGAATAAGGCCGCCCGGACACCGAGCGCGTCCGTCGCCTTCGATCATCGCGAGGGCGGCGAGTCCAAGGTCAATGTCAGCCAGACCGTGACGGTCAATGCCGGCATGCCCGCCGCCGGACAATCCTCCCTTCCGGTCGCCGGCCAGGCCGGGATGACGCCCGCTCCGGGCTCCTCCTCCCTCGATTTCGTCAAAGGCAACAACACCTATTTTCAGGAGAAGACGGCGGAGGCGCCCAAGGCATCCACCCCGACCGCACCGCCGGTCGCGGCGCCGGAGCCGGCTCCGGCCCCGAAGGCCGAGACGACGAAGAAGAACGGCAAAAAAGCCTTCAATTCTCCGAAGCTCTCAGGCACGAAGACCTTCAGCAACTTCAAAGCCAGCTCGCCCAAGCCCACCGGCGGCCAGGGCATGAACGGCGTCGCCGATCCGCAGGCCGGCAAGGGCGGTGGGATGGCCGACATGCTTAAAAACGTCCCCGGCGGCATCGATAACCCCGACGTTCAGAAGCTCCTCAAGAGCAAAAAAGGCAACTAGCGCCCCGTGCGCTACCTTCACCTCGCCGCCGCGGTCCTGTGTCTCTCGCTTCCGGCCTTGCTCATCCGCTACGCCCGTGCGCCCATCGAGGCCTTCGGCTTTTGGCGCCTGGCGCTGGCCTGCGCCGCGCTCTCTCCCTGGGCGTGGAAAAGACGAGGGGCCTGGAGCGGGCGCGCCGCGCGCTCGACGGCGTTCGCGGGATCGCTGTTCTTCCTCCATTTGTGGACCTTCACCTGGGCGGTCTCTCACACGACCGTCGCCAACCTCATGCTCGCCTTCTCGACGCACCCTTTATGGACGGGTGTGGGCGCTTGGCTTTTTTTCCGCGAGCCCCTCGGGCGCCGGGAGTTGGCCGCGCTTCTGCTCGCCGCCGCCGGAGTGGCCCTGCTGTTCGGCGGCTCCGCGCGCCTGGGGGGCGCGGGGCTCGCGGGCGACCTGTCGGCCCTTCTCTCGGCGCTGTTCTTCTCCGGCTGGGTGCTGGCCGGCCGGCGAATCCGCCGCGGCCTCGACAACGTCAGCTTCCTCTTCGCCGCCTACGCGACCGCCGCTTTCCTGTTCCTGGGGACGGGCGTCGTTCGCGGCGCGGCCTGGAGCGGTTTTTCGCCCGCGACCTGGGCGGCGCTCGCCGGTCTCGCTTTCGCCGTCAGCCTCGGGGGCCACGGGCTGTTTACCTTGCTGCTCGAGGAGTTCGACGTGATGGCCCTGAGCTGCGCCAAGCTCGTCGAGCCCGTGCTGGCCGCGCTCGGCGCGGCGTGGCTGTTCGGCGAGGCGCCCGCTGCGCGGCTCGCGGCCGCGTTCGCGCTGATAGGGGCGGGCGTGATCGTCCTGATGCGCCGCGACGAGCGCCGGGCCGGCGCCTAACGCGCCGGAGTCTGCGCGCGGTCCAAAGCTTGTTGGCGCACGAGTTCGGCCAGTTCGAGGCTGAGGTTCTGATAACGAGCGTAGAGGATCAGAAGGAAGAACGCCTCCGATAAGTGCGCCAAATAAAACACGAGGTCCGAGCCGCGGCCGATGCCGAAGAAATGCGCGACGACCGAGGATAGGTCGGGCGCGATCGCCAGCACGCACAGCGCGAGGCCCAGGGGAACGGCGAGCGCGCGCTGCACGATGGGCGTGCGCAGGCGGAACACCACGAGATAAGTAAACGAGACGACGCACAGCAGCAGGAAGGCTTTGAAGATCACGATCATGGCGTTCTCCTCGGTTGGTGAAAAATGAGATCCCAGAAAATGTCGAACATGCGGAACAACGACTGTCCCTTCTTGAGCGAGTACTCGCTGTAGCGGATCGTCACCGGCACCTCGACGACGCGCAGACGCAGGGCCGCGGCCTGGTGGATGATCTCCGAGGCGTGCGCCATGCGGCCGTGGACGATGTCGACGCGCGACGCGGCGTCGCGCGAGAACGCGCGCAGTCCGTTGTGCGCGTCGGTTAAATTGAGGCCGGTCACAAGCGCGTACGCCGCCGCAGCGGCGCGCAGGAAAAAGGCGCGTACGAAGGGCAGATTCGCGGCCCGCGCGCCGAGGAACCGGCTACCGAGCACGAGATCAGCCGAGCCGTCGAGGACGGGCCGGCACAGCGCGCGCAGGTCCGCGGGATCCATCTGCCCGTCGGCGTCGAAGGTGACCACGACGCCGGCTCCACGCGACAACGCATAAGCGATCCCGGTCTTCAGCGCCGCTCCCTGTCCCAGGTTGACGCGATGGCGCAGGAGGTGAACGGGCCAAGCGTGCGCCACGCGGGAGGTGTCGTCGGTCGAGGCGTCGTCGACGACCACGATATTGGGCTCGACGGCGAGCAGGCCTCGGAGCACCGGCCCCAACGCGGGAGCCTCGTTGTAGGCGGCGACGACGATCCAGACCGTGCCGGGAGCCATGGCTGATTTTATACTATTGCGCATGTCGCGAAGAGGCCTGGTCCTGCTCCCCCTCCTGCTGTGCGCCCTCGCATTCGCGGCGACCCGGCGATCGCCCGAGACCATGCGGCTGTGGCTCATCAACGGGGCCTATTGGATCGTCGCCCTGTTCGCGCTGTGCGCTTTGCGCGGCGCGGCTTTATGGGCGCGCGAGCGCGGCGAGAGGCTGGCCTCCTTCCGGCGCGACAACGCCGCGGGCCTGCTCGCGGCGGGCGCGCTCAGCGCGCTCGTCTTCGTCGCCGTTCCCCCCCGCCTGCGCGTCCTGCCCGATGAGACCGTGCTCATCGGAGTTTCGCGTTCGATGACCTTCGACAAAAAAGTCGAGGTCGTGGCCGAGGCTCAGCGCTACTTCGACACTCAGTTCCCGGAGAACGGCCCCTTCGAAGTCCAGCCGCGTCCGCATCTGTTTCCGTTTCTCCTGTCGGTCGTCCACACGGCCACGGGCTATCGCGTGGCCAACGCCTTCGCCCTGAACTTCCTCGTGCTATGGGCGCTCCTGGCCCTCGTCTTCGCCTGGACGCGCGAGCTCCTACTTGAGACCGGCGAGGCCGCCTTCGCCAAGGCCGGCGGCTTCGCCGCCATGCTCGCCGTCATCGCACAGCCCGTGGTCGCGCTGAGTGCCTCCTCCGGGGGCTTTGACCTGCTCTCGGCGTTCTGCATCCTGCTGTCCTTGCGGGCGCTGCAATCCTACCTTGAGTCGTCCACGCCCGAGGGCTTCGAGGCCCTTTGGCTCTCCTTGCTCGCCGCGGCGAGCGTCCGCTACGAGGGCGGCGTGTACCTGGCCGTCGTGGGAGGGGCGTTGCTGCTTCTGGGCCGATTGCGCCGGGACCACGCCGAGTCCTCGGTCGCCTTCGCTCTCACCCCTGTGTTCCTGTTGCCCACGCTGTGGCAGCGCTGCCTCTCGGGCATCGTCGACGCGCCCGCAGGCCAAATCGTGGCGTCGCCCTCGTACGCGCTCGCCAACACCGCGGCCTTTCTCAAGGCCGCTCTGCGCTGGGACCTCTCTTTGCCATACGCCTCGATCATCAATCTAGCCGGCCTCGCGGGCGCCGCCTGGTTCGTCGCCTCCGCCCTTCGCGCGCGCAACCGCCCGGTCCTCGTTGCGGCGTCGGCCTTGCTCGCGCACTGGGCGGTGGTGAGCGCCTTTTACTTCAGCGTCCCGGATTCGCCGTCCGCGAGCCGATATTACGGCGTCTTCGCGATCGTGCTCAGCGTCTGCGCGGTCCTGCTCGCGGCGCGCTTGGGCGCGGTGCGGCGCCGCCCCACGGCGCTCGTCGCCGCCGCCGCGGCGATGCTCCTGCTCTACCTTCCCACGGCGATCGAAGACCGCGCCGGCCGCTCCCTCGCCTTGCCCCGCGAGCACGAGGCGGTACTCGACTTCCTCAAGGACAAAAAAGACTTCCTCCTGATCGCCGACAAGCCGAATCTGTACACGCCGTACGGCTTCGGCGCGCTCGGCTTTCGCACCGCGACTTCGCGGGCGTCCGATTTGCGCGCGCGCATGACGACCTTCCTCATCCACGACATCTTCGTGATCCAGGAGATCGACCTCCAGACGGGGCAGCCCCTCGGCTGGGAGACCTTGCCCCCCGAGCTTCCCTTGGAGACGCTTTACGAGCTGCGCACGCGCGTTCTCGCAACGATGCGGATCTCCCGCGTCCGGCGCGGCTGAGGCCACCATGACGCCCGCGCCGGCGGTCGCGGTGATCGTGCCCGTCCACGGACATCCCGAGCTTCTCGCGGAAACCCTCGACAGCGTCCGCCGCCAACGCGGCGTGACGGTCCGCCTCGTCGTGATCGACGACGCCTCGCCCGTGCCGGTGGCCGCGCAGGGCGCCTCGGTCGTGCGCCTCGCCGCCAAAATCGGACCGGGTCCGGCACGCAACGAAGGACTGAAGTTCGCCGAGGGCGAGTTCGTCGCCTTCCTCGATTCCGACGATGTGTGGGAGGACGACTTTCTCGAGCGCTCGGTCGCGGCGCTCGCCAAAACCGGCGCTTCGGCCTCGGTCGCGCTGAGCCGTCCCGTCTTCTCCGGAGGCTTCGCGTGGACGACGGGGCTGCGCTTGCGGATGTTCACCGCCGCGCGCAACGGCGCGTTGCGCCTTTGCGCTTTTTTAAGTCCCTCGGGCCTGCCGGTCGCGGGTTTCTATCTCTGCCAGCTGTCGCATGTACTCTTTCGAACCGACCGGATCAAGGGCCTGCGCTTCGGCGCCGAGATCGGCGGCGAAGACTGGTCGTTTCTGCTCGACGCGATGAAGGGAGGCACCGTGACAGTGATCCCTCGCCGCTTGGTGCGCTACCGCTTCCGCCCCGATAGCCTGTCCTTTCGTCCCCTCGACCCGGCGCGACGCAAGGCGATCTACTCCGCCTTCCTGCCCCGCCTCGAGGCGGCGGGTGCTCGCGGCCCCCTCTTGCTCCTTTATAAAGCCTACTTCGGCCTGTTCGGCGGCGGACGATGACCGCGCGCCTGGGCCGCAACGCGTCGTGGATGCTCGCGGCGTCGGCGACGATGAATCTCTGCATGCTCGCGTATCATCGCTTGATGAGCCAGCGCCTCGGCGACGCCTATGGGGAGCTCGCCTCGCTCACGGCGCTGATCAACGTTCTCGGAGTCTTGTCTCTCGGCGCCTCGGCCACTTTCGTGAAGGCGTTCGCGGAGGACGCGGCCGAAGGCGGCCCTGCCGCGGTCAAGGGACGCTTGCTGGCTTTGCTGGGTCCGCTCGCGCGCGTCCTGCTGATGGCGGCGCTCGTGCTGGCGGCGGCCGCGACGCCGGTCGCCCGTTACCTGGCGCTCGACGGTTTCGGCCCGTATGCGCTCGCCGGCGCGACTTTGCTGCTCGGCCTCGCGACGCTCATGGCGCGCGCGGCGCTGCAGGGAGCGGACCTCTTCGGCGGCCTCGGCCTCAGCGTCGCGGCGGAGGGACTGAGCGCCCTCGGCTTGGCCGCGGTCTTCACCCGATTTAGCGCGGGCCCCTCCGGCGCGCTCGCCGGCATCGCCTGCGGCCAGCTGGCGGCGTTGACGGTCTGCGCGGCCCTTTTCCTTTCGCTCGGGCCCGCCGCCGCGCCTTCGCCCCGCGACCCCGCGGCCAAAGAGATGGCGGCCGACGCCGCCGCGCTCGGCCTCTTCACCTTGATCGCCTACCTCGATCTGTTCGCGATCAAGCACCGCGTCGACGCCGGTGCCGCCGCCGGGTACGCGCGCGCGGCACTCGTCGCCAAGAGCCTGCTCTTCGTCACGGCGGCCCTCAACGCCGTCCTTCTGCCCGCGGCGAGCGCCGCGCGAGCGCGCGGCGATATCGGCCGGGCCCGCGAGCTCCTGGTGCAGTGCCTAGCACTCGCGCTGTTTCTCGAGTGCGCGGCCCTGACGACCATCGGTCGCTTCACCGGCCTCATCGTGCGCGTCCTGTGCGGCCCCGACGCGTCGTTTCTCGCCTTGGTCCCCCTCATCCGCGCCTACGCGGCGGCGGTCGTTCCTTTGGCGCTCGTCCAGCCCGTTTTGTACGCGCTCTTGGCCGCGCGCGACTATCGGGTGCTATGGCTGCTCGCCGCGACGGCGGCCGGCTACGCGGCCTTGCTGCGCGCCGCCGGCGGAGATCCGTTTCGCACGATCCTGAGCCTAGCCGCGGCGTCGGTCATCCTGCTCGGCGGGACCTTGATTTTGGCGTGGAGAGAGAAGACCCAATGACCGCCAAACGCGCGCTGCTGATCGTCGCCGGCGTCTCCGGCCTCGTGCACCTGATCGCGCTCGGCTCGATTCCTTTGATCGTGACGCCCGACGGCCACGATTACATCACCTGGGCGCAGTCGGTGATGGACGGCACGGGCCAATGGTTCAGCCCCCATCGCACGCCCGGCTATCCGTGGCTGTTGGCCGGGCTGTTCTCGCTCCTGGGCCGCGGGGGCGCGGCGCTGCTCCTCATGAACCATGTCTTGGCGTGGGCCACGACCGTGCTCGTCGCGCTGATGGCCGTCGAGCTCGGCGGCCCAACCTGCGGCCTCGCGGCCGGCCTGCTCCTGGCGGTCGAGCCGTGGTCCTTGGTCTGGTCCACCTACGCGCTGACCGAAACGCCCGCGACCTTCTTCGCGACCGCCGCAGCGGCGACGGCGCTTCTGTGTCGCCGCGACCGCTTCGCCGTGCCCGTACTTCTCGGAGTCCTCCTGTCCGCCGCGTGTCTAATGCGACCGGCGCTCCAGGCTCTCGTCCCCTTCCTCGCCGCCGCCTGGATTCTGCGCGTCGACGCACCGAGCCGTCGTCGTTTCGCCCTAGGTGCGGCGCTC
>JAYTIP010000003.1:0-3975 GCA_043731745.1 Elusimicrobiota bacterium
TTTCCTTCGCCGCGATCGTGGCCGGCGAAGCGATCCTTCGCGTCGAAGAGATAGGCCCGGCCGCTCTCACGAGCCCTCACGGACAGGGTGGCGAGCGAGGCGGCGTCCTTGTGGGCCTTGAGCATCGCTCGAAGATCGAGATCCGTCAGAACATCTGCGTTATGAACGAAGATCGGGTCGCGTCCCTTCAACAGAGCCGTCGCCTTCTTGATCGCCCCGCCGGTGTCGAGCAGCAAGTCGTCTTCCCTGGAAACGGAGATGGGAAGGCCCAGCTTTTTAGAAAGGCCGGAACAGAAATCGACCACTTGCTGCGCGTGATGGTGCGCGTTGACGACGAAGGACTTCACGCCGGCGGCCTTGAGCCGGACCGCCGCGCGCTCGAGCATGGGCACGCCGCCGACGGGGATCAGCGCCTTCGGGGTCGTGTCGGTCAGAGGTTTGAGGCGCGAGCCGACGCCGGCGGCGAGGATCAGCGCCTTCATGCCTTAGGCCAGTGCTTCTTCTCGCGGTGGGACACGACGGCGGACACGCCCTGATCGCGCAGGTGCTTGGCCAGACGCTCGGAGAGATACACCGAGCGGTGCTGGCCGCCCGTGCAGCCGAAGGCGACGAACAGATCCGTGAAGTTGCGGTTCGCGTAGTCCTCGACGGCCTGATCGACGAGCGAGAAGGCCGAGCGCGCCCACCGGTCGACGGCGTCTTCTTTGGAGAGAAAAGCGACGACCGGGCCGTCGAGGCCGGACTGCGTCTTGAACTGGATCTGACGGCCCGGATTGGGCAAACAACGACAATCAAAAACGAAGCCGCCGCCGTGGCTGCCGGAGTCCTTGGGCATGCCGCCCTTGTAGGAGAAGCTTTGGATGCGGACCGTGAGTTTCAGCTTCGCCGAGCCGAATTGGCGCAGCGCGGAAGAGCCGACGAGGCGCTTGAACACGCCCATGAGCTCGGGGACTTCGACGGGCAGGCCGGAGGTGGCGAGCACATGCTCGATGTTGCGAATCGCGTAGGGGATGCTTTGCAGGAACAACGGCTTTTTCTCGTGGAAGCCGCGCAGGCCGTATGCGCCCATGGCCTGCATAATTCGGATTAACACGAAACCGGGAAAGAATTTTTTGAATTCTTGACGGTCTACCACCGCGTGCTTGTTCGCTTCCGTTATATAAAGATCTAACAGTTCGTCCCGAAGTTCAAACGGGACATCGGCCTTCGCGTCATACAAAAGCGAGGCTATATCGTACTGCAGGGCGCCGCGGCGACCGCCCTGGTAGTCGATGAAGTAGGGCTTGCCGTCCTTGAGCATCACATTGCGCGACTGGAAGTCGCGGCACAAGAAATACTTTCGTTCGGCGGCGAGCAGGTAGTCCGAGAAGACCTGATAATCCTCCTCGAGGCGTTCCTCATGAAAGGGCACGCCGCCCAAGGTCAGGAAGTAATACTTGAAGTAGTTGAGGTCCCACAGCATCGACTGCTTGTCGAAGCTCTTGCGGGGGTAGCACCACTTGTCGTCGATGGAAGCGCCCGCGACGATGGCGATCTTGGGAAGCCAGCGCACCACATCGTGATACGCGGAGACGACCTCGGCGGGGAACCCTGCAGGAGTGCGGCGTTTGCCCAAAAACTGGAACAAGGTGGTGTCGCCCAGGTCTTCTTCGAGATAGGCGGTCACTTCCGCGTTTTGCGCGTAAAATTCCGGGACCGGTATCCCGTTTTTAAAGAAGTGCTTGGAGAACTCGATGAACGCGCGATTTTCCTTAGCGTCTTCATTGAGAACGCCGATGGCGACCTTCTTGGGGCCGCTTAACCGGTAAATGCGCCGGTTCGAACCTTCCGCACGCACGGGGACGAGCGAGTCCGCGTCCGCTTTGAACTTCTCGCGGTACAGGGCGCGTAAAGCGTCGAGCGGATCGTTCACGAAAGGATATTACCGCTTCCCTGGACTCCTGTACAGCCGATGGTCTATGATGAGAACATGAAAAACATCCTGATCGCGTCGTTCGTTCTGGTCGCCGCCGCCGTCTACGCCGCCGAGACCAAGGCTCCCGCCGCGCCCGCCGCTGCGGTGCGTGAGTTCAAGTCGGTGAACATCGAGGTCAAGGGCAACAAGATCTGGACCCCCTCTTTCTTCGCCGTGAAGAAAGGCGACAAGGTGAAGATCACCTTGGTCAACACCGCGGAGTCGGGCGTCCACGCCTTCGAGATCGACGGCTACCCGTCGACGAAGGTCTCCGTCAATAACAAAGAGGGCGACAACTCCAAGACCGTCGAGTTCACGGCCGACAAGGCCGGAATTTTCCGGATTTTCTGCCCCATGCACGCCGGCCACGTCGGCGGCCAGCTGATCGTCCTGGAATAAATGACCGAAACGGATCCCGCGCAGCGCGAACGCGTCCGGGCGATCGTCATTTCGCTCGCCGGCGGAATCGTCATTCTGGGCCTGAAGGCCGCCGCGTACCACCTGACGGGCTCGACCGCGCTGCAGTCGGACGCGCTCGAGAGCATCGTCAACGTGATCGCGGCGGCGTTCGGGCTCGGCGCGGTGATCTTCGCGGGGCAACCCGCCGATAAGGGCCATCCCTACGGCCACGGCAAGATGGAATACTTCGCCGCGGCGTTCGAGGGCGGGCTCATCTCGCTCGCCGCGATCGTCATTTTCTACGAAGCGGCGATGGCGCTTATGCGCGGCGTCGCGCTGCAGCGGCTGGGGCTCGGGCTTCTGCTCAACCTGGGCGCGGGCGCGCTCAACGGCCTGCTCGGCTGGTACCTGCTCAGCACCGGGCGCCGGCTGAACTCCAAGACCCTGGAAGCCGACGGTCACCATGTCCTCTCCGATTTCTACACGACGGGGGGTATTCTCGCGGCACTCCTGCTCGTGTCGGCGACGGGCTGGGCCTGGCTCGACCCGCTGATCGCCATGGGCGTGGGCGTGGTGCTCGCCCGGACCGGCTTTAAGCTCGTGCGCGAGTCGGCGGCGGCCCTGCTCGACGAGGAGGACGGGCACACCATCGACGCGATCGTCTCCGGGCTCGACGCGTTGCTCAAAAAGGGCGTGGCCGAGACCGGTGTCATCACCGTGCACGGCCTGCGCGCCATCCGCTCCGGGCGCTACACCCACGTGGACATCCATCTCGTCGTGCCCGAGTACCTGCCCGTCGCGGAGGCTCACGACGACACCGAGCGCTTCGAGAACAAGCTCATCGCCGCGGTCGGCTTGGACGGGGAACTTCACGCCCACCTCGATCCGTGCCGGCGTAAGTACTGCGCCAGCTGCGACGACAAGGCTTGCCCGATCCGGGTCGAACCGCTCAAGGCGGTCGTGCACCTCACCCGAGAGGACGCGACCATGGCCGAACCGATCGTCTGAATTTGGAGGCTCACATGAAATTCATCGCCCTATTGCTCGCGCTTTCGTCTTTGGCCGGTTGCGTGTCGACGGGCCGATTCAAGGAGCAGGAGTCGCAGACGGCGGCGCAGAAGAAGCGCGCCGAGGACCTCGAGAAGAGCAATACCGACCTGAACGCCCGGCTCAAGGCGACCTCCGATCAGCTCGCCTCCGCGCAGACCTCGAACAAGGATCTACAGGAGTCGCTCGACGCCAAGAAAGGGGAGCTGACCCAGAAGGTCTCCGCGTTGATCAAGGAGCGCGACGCCCTGGCGCAGAAGACCAACGACGCCGAGGCGGCGCGCCTCGCTGCCGAGGCCGCCAAGGCCGCGGAGGTCGACAAGGTCAAGAAGAGCTACGAGGACCTGACCGCGGGCCTGAAGTCCGAGATCGCCGCCGGCGAGATCAAGATCACCCAGCTCAAGGGCAAGCTCACCGTCAACCTCGTCGACCGCATCCTCTTCGACTCAGGCAAGGCCGAGGTCAAGGACGACGGGCGCAAGGTCCTCGACAAGGTCGGCAGCATCCTGAACACGGTCCAGGATAAGAACATCCGCATCGAAGGGCACACCGACAACAAACCGATCACCGGCGAG
>JAYTIP010000004.1:0-6012 GCA_043731745.1 Elusimicrobiota bacterium
GGGCAGTGCCGGTGCGTCGGCGCCACGGACGGCTTTGGCGATGCGTTCGATGTCGTTCGCGCTCAGGCCTTGGGAAGGGGTTGCAACGACGCCGGGAGCGGTCTTGGCTGGGCGTCGGGCGATAACATCTTCGCCGGGGATGCTCTTGAAAAGCTCGCCATTGGTGTCGGAGAAGGCCTTGCAGGCCTGCTGGGCATTTGATCGGAAGTTGCCGTCGTCGAAGCGCGCCAGAAATCTTCCGTTATAGGCCGAGGAGACGATAGAGCGGTCGCTGAAGGTCGCTGGGTAGCTGAGGGCGAGGTCGCATTGATCCGGAGTCGGATGCGGTTGAAACACGGCCGAGGCGAAGACCTCGCGAAGGCCGCCGATACGAACTGTGTTTATCTTCCCTGGGGCGTCGGTCACGCAGATTCGTAAGGTCGAACGGCAGCCCTCCTGCGCTGTCCCATTCCAATTCGGCGGCGCCCCTCCGGCTACGGTCGCGGACGCGCATGAGTTGAGGTATAAGGCGCACGGAAAAACGGCCAAGGCAAGAAATCGGGCGTTCACTTGACCGCTTCCGTGACCTGGTAGTCGGGGATCGGCGTCGGGTAGCGGCGCGTGAAGCAGGCCGTGCACCAGCCCGTCTCGTCGCCCTTGCCGACGGCACGCTGCATCCCGGAAAGGCTCAGGTAGTGTAGCGTGTCGACGCCGAGGTACTTGCGGATCTCCTCGACGGAGTTCTGGTTGGCGATGAGCTCGGTGGCGTAGGGCGTGTCGATGCCGTAGTAGCAGGGGGAGACGATCGGCGGAGAAGTGATCGCCATGTGGATCTCGCGCGCCCCGGCCTGACGCAGAAGCTTGCAGATGCGCTTGCTCGTCGTGCCGCGCACGATCGAGTCGTCGATGAGCACGACCTTCTTGCCGCGCAAGGTCTCGGGCACGGGGGCGAGTTTGAGCATCGCGGCCTTCTCGCGCAATTCCTGCGTGGGCTTGATGAAGGTGCGGCTGACATAATGAGAGCGCATGAGGCCGATCTCGAAGGGGATCTTGCTCTCTTCGGAGAAGCCGAGCGCCGCGGGAATACCGGAGTCGGGGACCGGCACGACGATGTCGGCCTTGAGGCCCGCCATCTCGCGCGCCAGCGCGCGGCCCAGGTCGCGCCGCGCGGCCTGGACGCCGCGGTTGAAGATCATCGAGTCGGGCCGTGCGAAGTACACCTGCTCGAAGATGCAACGCGCGGGCACGGGCACCGGCGTGAAGGGCTTGAGCGATTTGACGGTGGTCCCCTCGACGATGACCATCTCGCCGGGCTCGATCTCGCGCACGAGCTCGGCGCCGATCAGATTGAGCGCCGTCGTCTCCGAGGCGAAGATGTGGGCGTCGCCGATGCGGCCCAGCACGAGAGGACGGAATCCGTACGGGTCTCGCACCGCGATCATCTTGTCGATCGTCAGCAGGATCAAGGAGTAGGCCCCCTCGACCTGACGGAGGGAGGCGATCAGGGCGTCCTCGATCGGGCCTTCCTGGCGGGCCAGCAGATGGACGATGACCTCGGAGTCGGTCGTGGACTGGAAGATGGCGCCGCGGCTTTCGAGCTTGTGCTTGACCTGGATCGCGTTCGTCAGGTTTCCGTTATGCGCGATCGCGAGGTGGCCGTGGCCGGTTTTAAAGACGAGCGGTTGGGCGTTGCGGATGTGGCTGCCGCCCGTCGTCGCGTAGCGCACATGGCCGATGGCGACGCGACCGGGCAGGGCCGCGATGCCGTCGGCGAAGACCTCGGAGACGAGGCCCATGCCGATGCGCGTCTGCAGTTCGCCGTTTTTGACGGTGACGATGCCCGCGCTTTCCTGGCCGCGGTGCTGTAAAGAGAAAAGGCCGAGCTGGGTCAGCTCGGCCGCGTCAGGACGCCCGGAGACGGCGAAGATTCCGCACATAAGAGGATGGTATAGCTTCCCGTACGACGGTTCAAGGCCTAGACGGAGCCGGATTCACGCACGGCGCACAGATGGTCGTCCTCGACGCGGTAGATGAACGGCGCGACGGAGACCTTCGGGTACAGAGCGCGCAGCCGGCGCGCTTCGGACACGACGAAGTCGATCTCGGCGCCGATTTCGTGCGAGGGGAGGAAGCGGTCGAAATGCTCCTCGGCCTCGGGGCGTTCCCAGCCCGTCTCCACCAGCCCTTTGACGAAGGGCTCGCGACGCGCGGCGAGCCCCGACATGCCGCAGTTCGTGTGAGCGATCAACGCGATCGAGCGCACGCCGCCGACGGCGAGCGCGTAGGAGACGCGGAACTCGGACTGGCGCAGGTTCGCGCCGCCGGTGCGCAGGATGAAGGCGAAGTTGTCGGGTATACGCAGGTGCTTGCGGCTGTCCATGCACATGCCGATGAGCATCTGGGGCTTCTCGACGCGTTGAGGCATGTCGGCGCCGAGGTTGTGGTAGCGTAAAAGCGCACCGAGAGGCGAGGAGCGGTAGGCCTCGGGGATGTCGGACTCGGCGGCGATGTCGATGAGGCGGTTCACTGCGCCCATTATATCAAAGCGGCTTGCGCGGAAGGCGTGCTCGGCCTATACTGGCGCCATGATTTCACTCCTGGCCCAATTCGTGCTCGTCGCGTCGTCCTTCGCCGCGGAGATTCCCAAGGAGCCTTTCAGCGTCTGGGCCGGCAACGGGGAAGTCGAGTTCCGCGGGCCGGACCGCAAGATCAAGAAGCTGGTCATCGATGTCGGGCAGTCCACGGTGAAGTTCGTGCGCGGCGGCCCAGGCGTCGTCATCGTCAGTCACGCGATCGCGAGCGGCGTGTCGCGCGAGGCGGCGATCCACGCGTATCAGGGTAGCCTGAGAATGGGCGAAGAAGGCGAACGCAACGACGAGACGATGACTTTTACCGCCGCGACCGTGCTCGACGGGGCGGTGGACTCGAACCTCACCGTCACCTTGCCCGTCGGGCCCGCCGTCGAGCTCAAGGCGCTCGACCGCGACGTGATCCTGGAGGGCGTGATCGTGCCGGGACTTCAGATCGAGACGCGCGCGGGCTCCGTGAGGCTGACCTCGGTCTCCAACGTGGGGGATTCGAGCGTCGTGACGCGCGGCGGCAGCGTGGTACTTGAGAAGAATCTCGAGGCGTTGGGTGTCATCACCATCGAGATCAAGGGGAAGGGCAAGCGCGTCGGGAAGCTTCCGGCGAAGCCGACCCCGCCGGGGAAACTCAAGGTCAGCGTCGTCGACGGAAGCGTCGTTCTCCGTCGGTGAGTAATCGCCTTTCCCGGGAATTGCGGGCGAACCACTACTGATAATCACCGGCTCCAGAGCAAATTGGCTCGAGGCTCGGCGCTAGCGCGCGTAGTCGACGGCGTTCTTGAACATCTCCAATCCCACGGGCGCCTTGCGGTAGGTCTGGCGCGTCCAGTTGGGGTGGTGATGGAGCGATACGAAGCGCTCGGGGTGGGGCATCAAACCCAAGACATTGCCCTCGGGATTGGTGAGGCCGGCGATGTTGAAGATCGAGCCGTTGGGGTTGTGCGGGTAGCCCATCAGCTTGCCGTCCTCGGTCACGTACTGCAAGGCGATCGACTTCGTCTTCTTCAAATCCTCGAGGTGGCGCGGGGACTTGAGCACCAGCTTGCCCTCGCCGTGCGCGACGGGGAGCTCGATCATCTCGGGCAGTCCCTTGAAGAACAGGCAGGAGGACTGGGTGTTGATGCGCAGGTGCGTCCAGCGCGTCTCGAACTTGCCCGAGTCGTTCACGGTGAAGGAGGCGCTCTGGTCGCAGGCGTTGGAGTGGGGCAAAATGCCGGCCTTCACGAGAACCTGGAAGCCGTTGCAGATGCCGATGACGGGGCGGCCCAGGCGTACAAATTGACGGAGGTCCGTCAGCGTGTGGCGAACCTGGTTGGCCAAAACCTTGCCGGCGCCGACATCGTCCCCGTAGGAGAAGCCGCCGGGGATGGAGAGGATCGCGTAGTCCATCAGCTTCTTCTTGCCGGAGCGAAGCTCCGAGATGTGCACCATTTCGGGCGCGCCGCCGACGGCGGCGAAGGCGTTGGCGGTTTCGAGCTCGCAGTTGGTGCCCGCGGCGCGAAGGATCAGGACCTTGGGCTTTTTCATCCGAGCACCTGGGGCAAGGCCGTCTGCCACTTTTCCTTGAGTTCCTTGAGCGGCTCCTCGAGCATCGTGGAGCCCTCGAGGCCGGTCACCTTGAGGATGGGATTGGCCGTGGTCTGGCCGACGCGACGGACCATCGCGGACTTGGCGGACTTGCCGAAGTGGCGCAGGAACGCGGACTCGTTCTTGGGGTCGACCTCGACGAGGATGCGCGAGGGGGACTCGGAGAACAACAAGGTCTCGTTGCTGTAAATGCGGGGATCGCGGGGAACTTCGTCGAGATCGAGGAGGCAGCCGAACTCGCCGGTAAATCCCATCTCGGCGGCGCACAAAGCCAGGCCGCCTTCCGACAAATCATGAGCGGACAGCACGAGGCCGCGCGTCATGGCCGCGTGCAGGGCCTTGAAGCCGTCGATGGCGGCGGCGGCGTTGACCTTCGGCACTTCTCCGCCGACGCGTCCGAGAATACGGTGATACAAAGAGCCGCCGAGCTCGTCGTTGGTGCGGCCGATCAGGTAGAGCGCGCTGCTCGGCCCCTTGAAGTCCATGGTGACGGCCTTGCGGCCGTCGGGGACCGGGGCCACGGCGGAGATCAGGAGCGTGCCGGGGATCGCGAGCTCCTTGCCCTTCTCGTCCTTGGACTGGTTGAACATCGAGTCCTTGCCGGAGATGAAGGGAGCGCCGTAGCCCCTGGCCGCGTCGCGGCAGCCTTCGGCGGCGCGGATCAGGGCGCCGAGCTGCTTCGGGTCTTCGGGAGACGCCCAGCAGAAGTTGTCGAGGAGTGCGGCGCGCGACGGATCGGCGCCCACGCAGGTCAGGTTACGCAGGGCTTCGTCGACGGCGGCCATCGCCATCCAGTAGGGGTCGATGCGGCCGTAGTCGGGGTTTAAGCCGTGGCCGACGGCGAAGCAGGAGAAATCGGTCATGTCCCCGGTGGCGGCGTGGGGCCAGATCACGCAGGCGTCGCCGGGGCCGTCGTGACGCACGCCCTGCAGCGGCTTGACGATGGTCCCGCCCTGCACTTCGTGGTCGTACTGGCGGATCACCCACTCGCGCGAGCAGACATTGAGGTGGCCGATCATCTCGCGAATCGCGTCGCCGGGCTTTTTCGTGACGCCGCCCGCGGGCTTGACGGCGGCGGGCGCGGACCAGGTCGCCTCGCGCTCGACGCGCGGCAGGCCTTTGTGCAGGAAATTCATGTCGAGATCGACGACCGTGCGCTCGTGGTGGACGACCTCGAGACGGCCCGACTTCGTGAACTCGCCCAACACCGCGAGCTCGCAGCCCTCGGCGGCGAACACGGCCTCGAGCGCCTTGAGGCTCTTGGGGTTGACCGCGAGAACCATTCGTTCCTGAGATTCGGACAGCCAAATTTCCCAAGAGTCGAGATCTGAGACCTTCAGAGGAGCCTGCTCGAGGCGCACGCGCGCGCCGCAGTCCGCGCCGAGCTCGCCGATGGCCGAGGAGAAGCCGCCCGCGCCGCAGTCGGTGACCGAGCCGTAGAGCCGCTTGTCGCGCGCGGCGAGAAGCGCGTCGAGAACCCGCTTCTCCTGGATCGCGTGGCCGATCTGGACGGCGGAAGAGGGCGCGTCGACACCCAAATTCGCCGAGGAGAAGGTCGCGCCGTGCAGGCCGTCGCGGCCCGTGCGGCCGCCGACGGCGACGATGAGGTCGCCGGGTTTGACTTCTTTCTTCACGGCCCACTGCGGCATGATGCCGACGGTGCCGCAGAACACGAGCGGGTTGAGGCGATAGTCGTCGTCGAACCAGATGCCGCCGCCGGCGGTCGGGATGCCCATGCGATTGCCGTAGTCGCGCACGCCGGCCACGACGCCGCGCAAGGTGCGCGCCGGATGATGCGCTCCTTCCGGAAGCGCTCCTTTATAATCCGGCCGGCCGAAGCAGAAAACGTCCGTGTTCAGCA
>JAYTIP010000005.1:0-1804 GCA_043731745.1 Elusimicrobiota bacterium
GTGAGTCTTCGCGTTGATGTCGGGATTAAGTCGTATCGAAACCGGAGCAATTTTTTTGAGGCGGCCCGCGACGCGCGCCAGAGCGTCCAGCTCTTCGGAGGACTCGACGTTGAAGGCTTTCACGCCGGCGCGCAGGCCGGCGGCCATCTCTTCCTCGGTCTTTCCCACGCCGGAGAACACGATCCGCGACGGCGCGAAGCCCGCGGCGCGCGCACGCACCAGCTCCCCCCCCGAGACGATGTCCGCGCCGGCTCCCGCGCGCGCGAGCACGCCGGCGACGGCCTTGCTCGTGTTGGCCTTGAGGGCGTAGCAGACGAGGACGGGGCGCGTGAAGGCCTCGCGCAACGCGCGGTAGCGCGCACGCACGACGGCCGCGTCGTAGACGTACAGCGGCGTGCCGTAGCGTCGCGCAAGCGCCGCGAGACGGGTCACTTCTTCTTGGCCGCCTCGGCCTTGGCGGCCTTTTCCGCGTCCTTGAGAGCTTTCTCGGCGGCCTTCAGCGCTTCCTTCTTGGCCTTCTCGGCGGCGCGGTCCGCCTCGCGCTTGGCCTTCTCCGCGGCGGCGTCCGCGGCTTTCTTAAGGGCGGCGGAACGCCGCGTGGCTTCCTTGAGCGCGGCCGTGGCCTTGGCGTCGCCGGGGGCGGCCCTCAGGGCCGTCTCCCAGGCCACGCGAGCCTCTTCCCACTTGCCGAGCTTCTGTGAGGCCATGGCGAGGCCCGTGGGGGCCTTCTGCGGTTCGAGGCCGGGCAGGGCCGAAGTGCCGACCGCGGCGAAGTGATCGTACGCCTCCTGGTACTTGCCCGCCTCGAGCGCGATCTGGCCGAGATAGAACTCGGCGCGGCGCCCGAAGTCGCCGCCGACGGTCTTGAGCTGGACGAAGGAGGTCGTCGCGCGGTCGATCAGCTTGCCGCCCCACAGGCTCAGGCCGAGGTTTTCCTCGATGAGCGGATCGGAGGGATCCTGGAATTTCAGGCGCTCGTACTCTCCGACGGCCTCGGGAAAAAGGCCCATGCGGTAGTAAAGCTTGGCCGTGAGCATGCGAACTTCCTTGTCCTCGGGGTAGTGGCGCAGGAAGCGCTTGTACTCGGTCAGCGCGAACGGAAACAAGCCTTCTTCCTGGTACATGATGCCGAGACAATAGAAGATGCGCGGGTCGAGCGCGCCCAAGTCGCGAGCCTCTTCCAGGTCGCCGATCGCCTCGACATAGGACTCCTTGCCCTTTTCGAAAAGCAAGGTGCCGAGCTCGACGAGCGCTGAGATGTCCTGCGGGTTGGCCTTGAGACGCTCCTGGGCCGCCGTGATCTGCGTGGCGACCTGAGGAGGCGCCGGGAAGTCCGCGCGCCGCCGCGGGAGAGGCTTCTCCCGCAGCAGAAAGCCCAGCGCCGTGAACAGGATGACGATCGCCGCCGCGGCGGCGATGATCACTCCCTTGGCGTTGAGCCAGCCGCCGGCCAGAGCCCAGGGGCTCTTGACCGGCTTGAGGCGGACTTCGTCGGCGACGCGCTGGGTCACCCCTCGTCCTCGGGCGACAGGATCTGGCCGAGCGTGAGCGGCGGCGGGGCCTTCATGTACTGCGCCACGCGCTTGCGGTCCTTGATCTCGCTGAAGCGCGCGAGCGACACGCGAACCTCGAAGGCGTGAGAGTCGATGCCGGTGACGATGCCCGTGCAGGAATCGCCGATGTTGTAGATCACGTCGGCGTCGCACTCCGCGGCCGGCGCGAAGGCGATCGTCTTCGGATCGACCTGGAAGCGCACGCCGTGCGCGCCGACCTCGGTGATCTTGCCGGTCACCGTGGACTTCGG
>JAYTIP010000006.1:0-4458 GCA_043731745.1 Elusimicrobiota bacterium
GCAGAAAGAAGAAGTACAAGGGCAGGAAGAGGATCGCGCCGAAGACGAGGTTGCCCAGCACGACGGTGTTGTTAAAGCGCGTCAGCGGCACGATCGGCAGGTCGTAAAGCGCCGTCCACAGGCCGCTCAGCGCGGGGGCCTTGAGCAAGGCCAGGCCCAGGCGGTGGGCGGGCGTGTCGACCGCGTAGCCGACCGCGGTGAAGAAGGTGGCCGACATCAGGGCCATGCCTTTATCCAGGCGCAGGGCGAAGAACAGGAGCAGGAAGACGACGGCGAACAAGTTGCCCTTAGGGATCAGGCCGAGCGCGGCTCCGAGGGCGAAGCCGGCGGCGAGGTGCCTGGGATCAGAGCCGCCGTGAAAGGCGAGAACGAGGTCTTTGAACAAGCGCAGGGGATTCACGCGCCTATCTTAGCGAATCGAGCGGGGCTCCGTCAGGTCACGAAGATTTGACGGGGACGTACATCTTCAGGCAACCCTTCTTCCCGTAGGTGCGCAGGAAGGGCATGCTGCGCGTGGTGCATGAGAAGTGGCAGACGCGGATGTCCTCCGCCCCGACTTCGAGGCGACGCAGGTGCGCGTTTTGCGACCGCAGCCTTTCGTAAGTCGCCTCGCCGACGGTGATCTCGGCGTGGCCGCTCTGGGCGTTGGCGAAGGCGCAGCCGCCGGCGTAGATCAGCATCGAGCCGTCGGGCACGCTCGCGGGGTCGTCGCTCGCGTGGGCGAGGTCTACCTGGCGGTAGCCCATCTCGTCGAGAATCTTGGGGTTGCGCGCGACGTCCTTGCTGAACATCGACGCGGCGCCCGGATGCAGGCCGATGAGTCCGACGCTCTGCGGGTTGGGCGCGTCGATGACGCCCGCGTCGATGAGGGCCTGCTTGACGAAGCGGTAGCACATGGAGCCCATGCGTTTGGAGTAGTTCAGGGTGCCGTTGTAGGCTTCCTTGGCCACCTCCTTACCCTTCTCCCAGTCGAAGTACATGCTCACGGCGGCCCAGGACATGGCGCCCGCCGAGGCGTGCGCGAGCGGCTGAGAAGGCGAGGGCGTGGGCTTGGTCACCAGGGAAACCGGTTGGACGCGCGGCGGTAGATTGCTCCAATCCGTCGAGTTGGGATCGACGGCTTGCGGCGGCGACGGCGGCGGAGTGAAGACGATGTCGATGGGTTTATCCGGGGGGGCGCTGGCAGCCGTGAGGTCGCCGTTCATTCCCATCTTCAGGAATTCGCTGGTCCGGCTCATGTCTTTTTTCAGGCGGGCCTTTTTCGCGTCGGAGATTCCCGGGTTGTGGCGCACATCGTCGGCGAGAGCGGCGCGCGCGTCGAGTTCTTCCCGCGGCGCGGCGGCCTCGCGATGCGGGCGCGGCGCGCGCTTCGCGTAGAGCTCGGCGGCGAGGTCGGGATTGACGCCGAGGCGGCGGGCGACCGAGCGCACGAAGGTGATGTAGGTTTCCTTCTCGTCGCCGGGCTCGACGCCGGCTTGAACATACTTGGCCTGAGCGAAGAGGCGAGTCAGGGAATCGGACTGGCCGGTGAAATCGAGGCCGGAGACATCCTTGCCCTTGGCGAAGTCGCGGGCGAGTTCGGCCTTGGCCGTCGCCGGAGTGCGCGTGGCCGGCTGAGCGAACGCCTGGAGCGTGAAAAGGACGGCAAGGACGGCGGCGAGGGGTCGCGCCATGTATCTAAGGGTAGAGGCCCGACGGGAGGCTGTCAAGGGCCCCCGTTCCCTCTATTTCCCGCAATTCGCTTTGCCGCCGCGCGCGAGGCACTGGGGCTTGGCGCGGTCGAAGACCGGATCGATGAGCGTTAACTCGGAATCCGACAAAGCGATCGCCTCAAGCTGGACGCCCGTGAAGCGCGCGCCGATGAGGACCGCGCGGGCGTGGTCGCCCGTGACCAGACCGGTTTGCGCGTATTGCATCTTGACGCCTTCCGCCTCGAGGTAGGCGCCCGTACCATGCACCGAGACGAGGGTCTTGCCGCTGAGCAGAGTTCCACCTTTCAGGTGCGCCCGGCCTTGGATGAACAGCGACATGTTCTTGCCCGCGTCGAAATCGGTGCCGTCCGCTTCGAGGGTGCAGTCTTTGTCGACCATCACGGCGGCTTCGGCGTCGTAGCCGCTGAACGAGCCGTGTGCCAGACGCAGGTTCGCGCGCTCGCGGACTTCGACGGCGCGCGTGTTCGTTCCCTTGGGCGCAGATACGGTCAGGTTCTCAACGGTCACGGTGGCTCCGCCGCGGGCCGAAAGAGTGAAGGGGCCGGAGCCCGCTAGGACGGTTTCCCCGGGCTTGCCATCGCCGACGACCGTGAGCGCTTTGTCGAGCACGGCGGAGCCGTGATGCAAGCCTCGCCGCAGGAGGATGCGGTCCCCGGCCGACGCCGCGGCGACGGCTTCGGCTAAGGTCTCCGTATCGGCGCCGGGCGCGCCGTCGGCGTCGACGATCCACTGCTTGCCGTCGCGCGGACGCTTGCGACCGGCGGGCGTCGTCGCGGCGGGGGCCGCGGCCGGGGCCGACGGCGCCGGCTCCGGTTCGGTCTCCGCGCGCCGGCTGACGAACCATAAGGCCCCCGACAGCACGGCGATGAGCACGCACGCCTGAAGCCAGCCGTCGCCGCGCAACCGTTCGAAGCTCATGCGTCAGGGCGCGATGACGACCTTGAGCGCGCGCACGCTGAGCGAGCACACGCACGCGCCGTGGCCGGGCTCGTCGATCCACTGGCCCATCCAGATCTTCGCGTCGGGCTCGAGGGGAACCGGCGACGAGCCCGTCGGGCACGAGGAGACTCGTTTGTATTGCTGGAGACCGTTTCCCGGAGTGCGCACCGTGAAGCCGCCCGCCAAAGAGCATAGGCACGCGGCCTCGTCGGCCAGCGCCGCCTCGCTCACGGCGGGATTTTGTTGATCGGCGACGAAGCCCGCGTACGGACGGCAACTCTTGAGCTTGGTTTTCGGATCGGTCTCGACCGTCGCGATCGCGGGCGCGGGCACACGCGCGCGTTCCGGCATGGGCAGGGTCGCCGTCTCGGCGACGAGCACGGCCGGTTCCGGAGCGGGAACGGCAGCGGTCGTGACGCTGCGATAGGCGACGTAGCCGGCCAGCGCGACCGCGCCCGTCAGACCCGCCACGCTCGCGACGATCGCGTTCTGCGTCTTCGACGAAGTCGGCGTCGACGCCCGCTGCGGCGGCCGCGAGTAAGGTGCGGAGTCCGGCTCGCGTTGGGGTTCGCTCATGACGACCCAGTGTAGGCCCCGGCGCCAAGGGCGTCAAGGAGGCTCCCCTTGACATCGAACACTCGTTCGACTATGCTTATCGCCATGGACAACAACGGACTGACGCCGCGCCAGCAGCAAATCCTCGAGCTCCTCGGCCGCTTCACCACGGACCACGGCTACCCGCCCACCGTGCGCGAGCTGTGCCGTCTCGCCGGCGTCAGCTCGCCGGACACGATCCAGTACCACCTCGATAAGCTTCGAGAGAAAGGCCTTCTTGAGGAAGCGAAGGGACGTTCGCGCGCGGCGCAGGTCACTTCGATGGAACGCGTCGCGATGATCCCATTGCTCGGCCTGGTCCCCGCCGGCCCCACCGCCGGCGCCTACGCGGAGCCGATGGGCCACGTGCCCGTCGTCGCCGACCGCGGCGATCCCGCCCAGCTCTTCGCGCTCAAAGTAAAGGGCGACTCCATGCAGGCGACCTTGCACGACGGCGACACCGTCGTCGTGCGCTGGCAGGAGACCGCGTCCACCAACGACGTCGTCGTGGTCCGCTACGACGACGGCGAGGCCACGGTCAAGCGCCTGAAGGTCAAACCCGCGGGCCTGCTTCTGGTGCCCGACAACACGCGCTACGAGCCCTTCCCGATCGGCGAAGGCCGTATCGCCGGGAAAGTCATCTCGCTGATCCGCAAGCTCTAGAATGGAGATGTGCGTGCGCTGCGGCGCGGTGTTCGGGTGCGGCGGCGCGGAGGGAAAGTCCTCGTGCTGGTGCGCGGAGATCCCTCCCGTGATGCCCGTGACGGACGAAGGGTGCCTGTGCCCCAAGTGCCTGAAAGCCGAGGTAATCCGGCGCGTGGGCGATTGCCTGGACTGCGCGCACTCCAAAACGCTCACGACGAAGAGCGGTTCGGCGATTTTTCTGTGCGGCCGCGCTGAGAAGGAAGCCGCTTACGCGCGCTATCCCGCCTTGCCCCTGCAGGGCTGCCCCGGCCGAACCCCGCGCTGAGCGTCTCGGGGGTTGCGGCACCGCCGCTTCGGGACTACACTGGGACCATGTTCAAAATCGCCTTCATGATCGGCGTGTTCGCGTTGTCGGCGTCCGCCGTCCGAGCCGATGACGATGAGGAGGCGACGAGCGCCGAGACGCCGGCCGCCGCCGCGGCCGCGCGCGACAAGGGCTATCGTGCCGAAAAGCCGACGCAGGCGACCACGAAGGTCGACGAGGAAGACGCGCCGGTCTCGCGGCCGA
>JAYTIP010000007.1:0-2737 GCA_043731745.1 Elusimicrobiota bacterium
TGCCGGGGAACACGGTGACCTTGCCCTGCACGACATGCACGACATGGTCCGCGACGGCGTTGAGGAAGTAGACGTCGTGGCTGATGGCACAGATCGTGCCGTCGAAGTTTTTGAGCGCGCCGACGAGCGCCTCGACGCTGGTCAAGTCCAAGTGGGTCGTGGGCTCGTCGAGAAGCAGGACATTGGGCGGGTCGAGCAGGAGCTTGGCCAGCTGCAGACGGCTCTTTTCTCCACCCGATAGGACGGCGACCTTCTTGTGGACGGTGTCGCCGGGAAAGAGGAAGGTACCGAGGACCGTGCGGGTGAACAGGTCGCCGTTGGTGCGCGGGACGCTCATCGCTTCCTGCAGAACCGTGCGCCGGTCGTCGAGCTGGCCCTCGCGGTGCTGGGAAAAGTAGCCGACCTTCACGTTGTGGCCCAGGATGCGCTCGCCGGAGTCGATCGGGATGATGTCACCAATGACCTTGAGAAGAGTGGATTTCCCGGCCCCGTTCGGTCCGACGAACGCCATCTTCATGCCGCGCTCGAGCTCGAAGTCGAGGCCCTCGTACACCTTGGTCGGGCCGTAGGACTTGAACACATTCTTGAGCTTGAGGACGGTCGTGCCGGTGCGGCCGGGCTGAGGGAAGGAAATGCTGACCGCTTTCGTCGAGGGCGGCAGCACGATCTCCTCGATTTTCTCGAGCTTCTTCATGACGCTCTGCACGCGCGAGGCGGTGGAGACGCGCGCGCGGTTGCGCATGATGAAGTCCTTCATCGCCTCCATCTCGTCTTGCTGTTGCTTCCAGGCGGACATGAGGCGCTCGCGCGCGGCCTCGCGTTCGGCCAAGAAGCCGTCGTAGTTCGTGTTGTACTTCTTGAGCTTCTTTTCCTCGACCGCGACGATGGCCGAGCAGACATTGTCGATGAAGGAACGGTCGTGCGAGATCATCAAGATCGCGCCCGGATAGCTCTGCAGGTACTCCTGGAACCACACGAGGGTGAGCAGGTCAAGGTGGTTGGTGGGCTCGTCGAGCAGAAGGAGCTCGGGCTCTTCGACGAGCAGACGAGCGAGCGCTGCGCGCATCGCCCAGCCGCCGGAAAGCTCGGAGAGGTGGCGGTCGAAATCTTTAACCTTGAAGCCCAGGCCCATCAGGATCTTCTTGGCCTTGGCGGTCTCGCGGCCGTCGGGATCGTTCTTGTGCGCGAGCGCGGTCTCGAGCACCGTCTCCGGGCCGATGGGCGGGTTTTCCTGAGGCAGGTAGCCGGCCTTGGCGCCGCGCTTCCACTCGATCGAACCGCCCTCGAGCTCCTCTTCGCCGAGGAGCATCTTAAACAAAGTGGTCTTGCCCGCACCGTTGGGTCCAACGAGGGCGTAGCGGTCCCCGGCGTTGAGCTGGAGCTCCGCGCCGTCGTAGAGGATCTGGTCGCCGAAGGACTTCTTGATGCCGCGAACGGAAATCATGGAAGGGACATTCTACCTAGGATAGGGCTCGTCCCGCGCGGGTCCTTCGGCCTATGAATCGCGCAGGCGGCTTCGCAGGCGCTCTTTCGCCTCGGCCGAGAGCCCGGGGCCGGACTCGGGCTCCTTCTTCGCGCAGCGTGCGATCGCCTCGAACTGAGCCTGAAGGCGGCGGCACACCTCGCACACCCAGAGGTGCAGGCGCGCGTGGGACCCGAGCGGACGGCCGGAGTCGCGCGCCTCGGACAGCAGGCGGGACACATCGACGCAGGAGGGAAGGAGGCTCACGCGGCCCCGGGGGCGAAGTGATTTTTTTCGAGGCAGCGGCGCAGACGCATGCGCGCGCGATATAAAAGCACCGCCAGGTGCCCCGGCGCCACTCCGAGCGTTTCGGCGGCGTCTTTCGCGTCGAGGCCCTCCATCTCGCGCAGCACGAAGGCGCGCGCGACGGGGGCCGTCAAGCCGTCGAGACAGCGGCGCAAGACGGCCGATAATTCCGCGGACTCGGCCTTGGCGGCGGGCCACTCGCGCGGGGCGTCGGAGGCGTTCCAGTGACGCCCGTCGAAGGAGGACGACTCGCGGTCGCCGTCCTCCTCGCCGAGAGGAACTTCCTTCGATTGTTTCCGGTAGTGCTCGAAGATCTTGTTTCGAAGGATGCCCGTCATCCAGGTGAGCTCGGAGGAGTCTCCCTTGAACTTGTCCCGCGCTTTGAGCGCGGTGAGAAATGTCTCCTGAATCAGGTCCTCGGCGGCGGACTCGTCGCGCACGCGCGAAAGGGCGTAGCGAAACAGGCGGTCGCCGTGGGCGTCGACCCAGCCTTTGGGATCGCTCGTCACCGGAGCTCCGTGATGAGGCCCGACGAGGCGACGAACGAGAACAAGCGGCTCGCGGCGCGTTCGTCGAGGCCTTCGGCGCCCGCCAAGGCCGCCGCCAGCGGGCGACCGGCCATGAGCGCCGTCAACGCGGCCGCGTCGGGGGCGGAGAGAACCGCGGAGAAGACCTCGGAGGCGCCGCGCTTATAGAGAAGAACGGTCTCCGGGCCGCGCCAGTGCGCGGGCTTGATCGGCGTGTCGTCGGCGCGGTCGCGCTTCCAAATCGCGTGCACCGCGTGCTTCGCCGGCAGGAGTTTCACGGCCGAACCGAAGATCAAGATCGAGCCGTCGTGCGCGTCGGCCAATTTTTGCGGGCCGGCCGGGGCGTGCGGCGCCGCGTGGAATAAATTCTTGAACTCCCACTCGAGGCGGCCCAGGTCGGCGATGAAAGGCGCGTGCGACTTGAAGCGCTTGAGTAAAAAGC
>JAYTIP010000008.1:0-12849 GCA_043731745.1 Elusimicrobiota bacterium
GCGAAGGTCGCGGCGATGGTCCCCCTCGGAAATCCCGCCTACCGCCTCAACCGGCTCTCCGCCGTCGCGGGCGCCGCCGCGTGCGCGTTTCTGTACGACCGGCTGCGCGCGCGCCGCGGCCTCGCCGCCGGTTTAACGGCGGCCGCCTGCCTCGCGTTCAACCCTTCGTTCTGGGCGGTGAGCCAGGTGTCCGAGATGTACTCGCTGTGGGTGCTTTGCGCGATCGTCTTGATCGCCTGTGCGGGCCGCTTGGCGCAGAGCGAGGGCGAGCGCCTGTGGCCCTTCTTCTGCTTCCTGTGCGGCGTCCTGCTCGCCAACCGCCTCGACTTGATTTTGCTCGCGCCGGGGCTGCTGTGGCTGGCGCTGTCGTCACGAGCGATCGCCTCAGGCGAAACTCGAGTCTGGCTCGGCGTCGCCTTGCTCGGCGTTCCCGTGGTCGCGGCGTTGTCGGGCTCGAACCTCCCGTTCGCCGTTCTCGTGCTCGCGACCGCGCTCCTGCGCGCGCGCGGTGAAGGCGCCTCGCGGCGCTTGTTGTGGAGCGCCACGGCGGGGCTCGCGGGCTTGTCGGTTTATCTGTACTTACCCGTGCGGTCTTCGACCGGGCCGTTTCTCGACTGGAACCACCCCGCCTCGCTGTCTAACTTCCTCGATTCGCTGCTGCGCACGCGCTACGGCGGCACGCTCGACCTAATCTCGCGCAATTACGCGACCGGGGAGCTGTTCGCCGACAACATTCGCCTGTGGGGCGCGCATCTGTGGGACGCCTTCGGTCCGTTGCTCGCGCTTGCCGGGCTCGGGGCGGTCGTCGAGTACCGCGACGAGCGGCGCCGCTTCGAGGGCCTGCTCGTCGCCTGGTGGTGGGCGGGGCCCGTGTTCCTGTTCCTCGCGAACATGCCCCCCAACCCGCACGCGGCGGCGATCATCGATCCGCACTACCTTCTTTCCGACGCCGTGCTTCTGTTCTGGCTCGGATCCGGCGTCGCGGCGCTGAGCTCGCGGCTTCCGGCGCTGGCCGTCGTCGCGGCGCTCGCCTGGCCGCTCGCGCGCGCCGTCCCCGCCCGCCTTGAGCGGCGCGCGGATTTCGCCACGCTCGACTTCGCCGCCAACGCCTTTCGCGCCGCCCCTCAGGGGGCGGTCGTGGTGGCGAAGAAGGACATTCAGCTCTACGCGCTGTGGCATTACCAGACGGTCGCCGGACGCCGCCCCGACCTGCGCGTCGTCGCGCAGGGGCTTTCCGGGACTCCTTGGTACCGCGCGGACTGGCGGCGGCGCGACCCCGGCTTGCTCGTCTCGCAGCTCAGCGAGCCCTCGGGCTGGACCGGCCTCGGCGCCGGCGGCGTGCCCGTGCTCATGACCCAGGACGCCGAGGCGCCCACGGGCGCCGCCTCGGCGGCGACGCCGCGCGGCATCCTTTTATCCGTCTCGGGCGCCCAGGGAGACGATGGCCAGCGCGCCTTGCTCGTGCGTCGCGGCGCTCGCCGCGTCGAGGACGCCGAGGACTTCTTTCATCGCGATCTCATCGAGGGATACGCCGCGGCCTTCTATCGCGACGCCGTGCGATTACAGAAGGAGAACCGCATCGCCGAATCGGAGCAGGCGCTTGACCGCGCGTGGGCGGCGAATTGGAGCTTTCCCGAGGTTCCGCTGTTCTTAGGCTTCCTGCAGGCGGCGTCTCAACGCTATGCGCAGGCCGTCGCCACGGACGCCCTGGCCGAGTCGTTGTTCGCCGAGAAGCTCGACCTGGCGGCCCGCTACCGCGCCTTGCCCGATGTGGTGACCTCGGTGCGCTCCCAGGCCGCGGAAGCCTCGACCTACCGCGGCGTGGCGCTCGACAAGCTCGGCGACAAGGACGCAGCGATGGCGCAGTATCGCCGCGCGCTGGCACTTCATCCGCTCGCGCAGACGCGCTTTGACATGGCGGTACTCGACTGGGGCAAGAACTGGGCGGCGACGGAAGAAGACCTCGTCGAGGCCCTGCGCATCGACCCCAATCACGCCGAGTCTCGCCGCTACCTCGCGACTTTGCGCGCGCGCCCGCGCTAGCCGATCAGCGGCAACAGCCCGCGCAAAATACGGTAGGTCAGGCCCCAGACGACGAGGCCGCCGGGAAGCCCCGGGACCTGAAAGCACGGGACCTCGAGCTTCTGGCCCTTGATCAAGATCGTCGTGCGCCCGTCGCAGGGAGCGAGGCTGTTCAGCGGGACCCAGAAGGATTCGGCCACCTCCGCGCTGACGCCCGCGTGGGGGCGC
The DNA here is from genome assembly GCA_043731745.1 of Elusimicrobiota bacterium. Taxonomy (GTDB): domain Bacteria; phylum Elusimicrobiota; class Elusimicrobia; order UBA1565; family UBA9628; genus GWA2-66-18. The sequence continues at coordinate 2,251 of JAYTIP010000008.1, forward strand.
TCGCCGAGGCCGAAGACGAAGGGACGGATGATGAGCTGCGGCGAGGTCGGCATGGTCGGCTTGAGGTCCTCAAGCGCCCCGAGAAGGTCGTCCTGGGCCAGTTCCACGCCGATCTCCTCGCGCGTCTCGCGGATCGCGGTGGCGAGCAAGGAGGCGTCGCCGGGCTCGCGTCTTCCTCCCGGCAGGCCGATGTGCCCCGACCACGGATCCCCCTCGCGCTCGGCGCGGCGGATGAAGAGAAGGTCCAGTCCGCTTTTCCCGGGCGCCAGCATCACCGAGACCGAGGTTTCTATCACGCCGGGGACGGCGCCGGGTGATTCCTTAGCGGGAAGGCGCGCGCGTAAGGTCTCGTAGGCGTTCTTCATGGCGGCGGCCGTCAGTTCTTGGGGAAATGGTTATAGCGGAACTGGAACAGACCGAGGAGGTCGTAGCCGCCCTGGTACTTGAGCAAGGCGAGATCGAAGTTCAGCTTGAGGAAGCGGCCGATCTTGAGGTCGATCAGGATGGGATTGCGCGCCGCGCCGTTGAACTTCATGACCTCGACGCCGATCGGGTAGTCGGGTTTGATGAGGTAGAAGACGCTGCCGAACGGAATAGTCCGCGAGCGCACGACGGTGCCGTTGTTGTCGCGCAGGTAGAACTTGAGGGCCTCGGGCGTCAGGAACTCGGAGAGGTTGGCGGCCAAGTCGCCCATCGTGCCCTGCATGACGCCGGCGCTCGTGCGGATCTTGCCTAAGCTCTTCGACGCGACGAAGTAGCCGTCGGTGAGGATCTTCGTGGTCTTCGTGTCGATCTTGACCGAGACGCCGGGCGTCGTGACGGTGGGTTGGGGCGAGTCGCGGAAGACGAGCATCGCCTGGCCGCCGACCGCGACGGCGGGGCGATAATCCGACTCCGACTGCACCTGCATCTTGCCGTCGGCCGTCAAGGTCCAGAGGCCGATGCGGTCGATGTAGTTCGTCTTGCGCGGCGCGTCGGGGTAGTTGTTCTTTCCGTACAAACGGCCGATGAAGTACGCGGCGTTCACATCGAGCGCTAAGCCCGGATTAGTGAAGCGTCCCGCTCCGCGCCAAGCCGTCGGCGTCAGGATGACGCCGCCGACCGCGGTGGGCGGCGTGACGATCTTCGTCTTGGGGACCTCGACGACCTTCTCGGTCACATCGAAGACGACGCGGACCTGATTGGTCGAGACGGACACGGAGGTGAACTCGGAGGGGACGGAGGTGCCGGGAATCGCGTAGACGGCGGGCGTGAGCGTGGTGAAGCGGCCGAGCGTCATCAGGTCCTGGACATCGCTTTGCAGGTCCGCGGCGGTGTAGAGGTGCCCCGCGCGCGCGCGCACGGAGTCGCGCCAGGCGTAGTCGGCCACGACGCGGCCCGCGGAGAAGAACAATACCTCGGCCGCGACCCAGGGGCCGCCCGACACCGAGAGGGGCTGGCCAAACGAGTAGGTATGCGCGGCCGCGACGGGCGCGGTCGCGACCGCGGTCAGGTACGGGTTGAAGTTTTGGGCGGCGGCGGGCAGAGCGGCCCCGAGAAGGGCGGCTAGGACGACGAACGGCGCGGTTTTGATGAGCTTCAGATCAGTCTCGCTAGGATCAGTCTTGCGCACAGATTCGCGGCCACGCCGGCGCCCACATCGTCCATCACGATCCCCGTTCCGCCGGGGAGCCTCTCGAGCCATTTATAGGGCGGCAGCTTCACCGAATCGAAAAAACGAAACAGCACGAACGCCGTCAACGCCGCCGTCCAGGTCCGGGGCAGCCACGCGGCCGCGACCCAGTAGCCCACGATCTCGTCGAGCACGATGCGCGAATCGTCGTGCGTCTTCAAAGTCTTCTCGGCGCTGTCGCAGATGACGCAGGCCGCGATGATCGCCGCGACGACCAGACCCGCGTAGGGACCGGGCGCCGCCGGAAGAAGAGGCAGCAGCATCAGCCCCTCCACCGTCCCGAGAAAGCCCGCGCCCGTCCATTTGCGGCCTTTTCGGTTCGGGGCAATATAGCTTATCCCCAGGCCCGTCGCCAACCACAGGCAGGCGCGGCGGCTCAGCTCCACGACTTCTCGAGCATGGCGCGGTAGTCGACGAGATAGGACCACAGGCTCGACACCGCCAGGATCGCGCAGACCGCCGTCATCGGGTAGACGGCCCGGATCATCCAGTCCTGTGCTAAGCCGCGGTCGCGCAAGACCACGATCCCGACCATGAGCAGGATGATCACGAGCTGCACGGCGGTCTTGATCTTGCCGAAGCGGTCGGCCGAAAGGACCTTGCCTTGCGCGCCGGCGATCACGCGCACGCCGCCGATGACGAGCTCGCGCATGACGATGACGAAAACGGCCCACAGCGGCACGGCGAGCTCCTTGGTCTGGATCAGGGCGATCAAGGTTCCGAGCACGAGTATTTTATCGGCGATCGGGTCGGCGACCTTGCCGAAGGGGCTCACGGTCTTCATGCGGCGCGCGAGCCAGCCGTCGAGCCAATCCGTCACGATCGCGGCGAGGAACATCGCGAGCGCGGCCAGGTGCCAGCGCGGCTCGTCGGCCAAGAGCGCCGCGAACACGGCGGCCGCCAAAACGATGCGCAGCATCGTCAGGCGGTTGGCGAGGGTCATGCCGCTACGGTATCTCGACGCGGTACTGGCCGTCGGGTCCGGGCTTGGTCAGCGGCGGCAGGGCCTGGCCGTTGAGCGTGAGCTCGAGCGCCGCCGGCTCGGTCGTGCGGATGTCGACGAACTTCGCGGGCTTCCACTCCTGCGCGGCGTCGCGCGGAGCCCGGCCTTCGAAGACGACCTGCCCGTCGACCGCGACGCGCAGCCACGCGTCGTCCTTGAGCCGGATGACGAGCTTGGGCTCGACCTGGCGCGCGATGGGCTGAAGCGCGACGGGCGTCAGCGGCGCCGTCGTCGCCGTCTTACCCGGATCCTTGAAGAGCCACACCGCGAGCGCGATCGCGAGGATCGCGGCCAAAATCAACGCGGGTGCGGCTCCGGTGCTCGCGTGGTGTCCGTCGCCGTGAGACGCGGCGGCCGGAGCGTGAGCGGGCGCGCGCGTCGGGGCCGGCGCGTGGGCGGGCTTGCCGTCGGCCGCGGGAGCGGAGGCGGCCTCCGCCGCGGATGCGGGCTCGGGCGTCGGCGGGTTGAGCATCGCCCACACCTCGTCGAAATTGACATCCAGATGCTCGCAGTAGCCCTTCAGGAAGCCGCGCAAGTAGACGACGGCCGGAAACTGCTCGAACCGGTTCTCTTCGAGTGCCTCAAGAAAGCGCTTCGAGATGCGCGTCTGCTGGGCCACGCTCTCAAGCGACTGCCCGCGCTTAAGCCGCGCCGCGCGCAGGATCGGCCCGATCTCGGCGCGAAGCGAGGTCGTGTGCTTGGTCGGGATGCGGCGCAGGGGATCGGGCTCTTGCTCGAGTGTCATTTTTTCGGCTCCGGGGATTTAAAAAGGTCGGCGTCGGTCGGCGGCGTGAATTTAAACGTCGCCTCCGGCAGCTCGGGGTTGAGTCTCACATTCTCGAACACGGAACGAATCGAGGCCCTGCCAACGCGTAAAGATGCATCGGCCGGAAAGAAATCTTTGGTGGAGGCCTTCAGGGTCAAGACGAAATCGTTGTCCCCCTTCTTCTCCTTCGGCGTCAAAGTGAGCGTGAAGGTCCGGTGTCCATCCGTGCCCGGCGCCGACACCGTCGACAGCACGGTGTTGTAACGGGTCAGCATGTCGGCGGAGGCGCCAAAGTCGAGCAATCCTTGGGCCAACGGTTCGGATTTTCGCCACGCGTCAAGACGCGTTTGGATGACTTGGTTCGTCGAGTTGCGATAGACCCATAACCAGGTTCCGTCAGACACGACGGTCTGCGGTTCCGGTATACGATGAACAAGGCGAAGTAAATCGGGCTTTTTAAACGAGACTTCGCCTTCGACAGTTTGAACCATGTCGGATCCGTCGAGTCGCACAAACTGGCGAAAAGAGGTCGTCAGGGTCTTTATTCTTGCATCGGTCTCGGCAAACCGCGCCGAAATCAGTTCCAAAGTGAGCGGCGCGGTAGACGCCGAATAAGCCGTCAACTCCGTCCCCGTCGCGACCGTCGAAGTCTGTACTTTCACCGCGACGGTCGGCGTCTTCGAGCCTTGCTTGCCTGAGGGTTTGGCGAAGCACGAGGTCGTTACAACGAGCAGGATGGCGCCTAGAAGGTTACCCATATTTTCCGTTTATAAATAAAAAGCCGATTTTCCTTTAATCCTTCCGATCGATCTGTACCTGAGGAAAATGCACCTTCATATACTCCTCAATCGTATCAAACCGTATTTCCCACCGATTCGTGCCTTCGGGTTTGTGAATAAATTCTTTCACTTCCAAGGCCGACAGGATATTGGTCGCTCGTGCTGAAGATCCAAACTGGCTCTTCAACAAGTCCTGCGAAATCCGTCGCCGTTCCAAGATGAGCTTCAGCGCCTGAGAAAACTCGAGCGGCTCGACACCGAACTGCGACAAATCCGCCGCCGCCCCGCCTTTGACCGCCATCGTCTCCATCATCGGATAGTCGGGCTTCCCCTGCGTCTTGAGATAGTCCACGAGTCCCCGGATCTCGTCCTCGGAGACGTACGCTCCCTGACAGCGTTCGGGCTTTTGAGCCCCGGACGAGAGGTACAGCAAATCTCCCTTACCCTGAAGGCTCTCGGCTCCCGACCCGTCGAGAATAACCTTCGAGTCGATCTTCGAGATCACCTGCAAGGCGATGCGCGACGGCAGGTTCGCCTTGATGACGCCCGTGATCACATCGACGCTCGGTCTCTGCGTCGCGAGCACCATGTGAATTCCGACCGCGCGCGCCATCTGCGTCAGGCGCTGAATCGCGTCCTCGACGATGTCGCCGGCGATGAGCATGAGGTCGGCGAGCTCGTCGATGATGACGACCACGTAGAACTCGCGCGGCAGCCCTTTCTTGTCGGCCATCGCGTTGTAGCCTTCGATGTTGCGCTGCCCGTGGAGCTGGAGCCGCTCGTAGCGCTTCTCCATGAGCGTCAGCAGGGCCTTGAGGGCCTTCGCCGCGTCCTTGGGATTGGTGATGACGGACACGCGCGCCGGCTCGACCATCGGGTCGAAGAGATGCGGGATGCCTTCGTAGAAGGTCAGCTCGGTGCGCTTGGGGTCGATCATGACGAACTTGACCTCGTCGGGGCGCGCGCGGAAGAGGATCGACATGACCATGGAATGGATGAGCACGGACTTGCCCGAGCCGGTGGCGCCGGCGACGAGCACATGCGGCATCTTCGCGATGTCGGCGGCGACGGGCTCGCCCGAGGCGGAGAGGCCCAAGCCGAACGAGAGAAGGGGCGCGCTCGTCGGGATGGCGTCGCTCTGCAGAATCTCGCGCAGGACGACGGCGGCCTGGCGCGGGTTCGGAATCTCGATGCCGACCGCGGCCTTGCCGGGAATGGGTGCCACGATGCGGATGCCCTTGGCGCGCATGGCGAGCGCGATGTCGTTTTCGAGCACGGTGATCGACGAGACTTTCACGCCGGGCGCGGGCGAGACCTCGTAGCGCGTGATGACGGGCCCCGGCGAGTAGCCGGTGACGCGCGCGTCGATGTCGAAGCTCTTAAGCGTGCGCTCGAGATCGGCGACGGCCGCCGCGATTTCCTCTTCGGTCGGCTTGCCGCGCTTGCGCGCGTCGCTGGGCAGGCTCAGCAGTTCGAGCGAGGGCAGCTTGTAGTCCTTGTACGCCGCGGTGGGCGGCGCGGGAGCGATGCGCTCGCCTTCGACGGGCTTGAGCTTGGAATCCTTGTTCTCGACGAGCTTGGGCGCGCCGTTTAAGGGCTTGATCTCGCGCGTGTCGACCGCCTTGGGCAGCGGCAACGACTCGGGCTCGGGCTTGGCCTTGGGCAGTTCGGCGGCCTTGGACTTCGTCTTGACGGCCTCTTCCTGCGCCGGAGCCTTGGCCTTGAGCGCCTTCATCTCCGCTCCGGCCTTTTTCCACTCCTGGTAATCCTCTTGGAGAAGCTTGGCGAAGGTCTGCGCGACGAGAGCCCAGCGGATCTCGAAGCAGACCTGCAACGAGAACAGGAAGCCGCCGAGCGCCATCAGGAACGCGCCGACCGCGCCCATGCCGGAGGCCAGCACGCCTTCGATGCCCGCTCCCCAGGTGCCGCCCGCGATCGTCGCGTCGACGCCGAGCCAGCCGCCGATCTGTGCGGCGAGCGAGGTGCCCGCGAGCAAGCCGCAGAACGAGGCGAGGCTCGTGACCATCCAGCCCGACGACTTGCCGCGCAGGACATGCTGCAGGAGGCCGTTGAAGAGAAAGACGGGGAGCAGGTAGGCGGCGGCGCCGAAGCGCTTGAACAGGAACTCGGAGAGTCCCTGGCCGATCACGCCCGAGTACTGCGGGAACGCGAGAGCCCAGCCGAGGTAAACGGCGCCGAGGAAAAACGCGACCCAGCGGATCGCGGACGGAAGAATGTCCTTGCGCTTCGTCCCCTTCGTCGCCTTCGCGGCCGAGCGGTAGCGGTTCGTCGCCATTAAAGGAAAGCCCCCTGGTACCTCGACGTCTTGAGGCATGAATTATAGCGGTTTTTTCCGCATAATCCAGGGGTAGCTAGGCGGGTTCGGCGAGAACCCGCCGGCCAAACGAGAGAGGATCGACCGTTTTGGCGGCGGCGATTTCGGCTAGGAGGGCCGGATCGTCCTGTATGAGCTTCAGCAATTCGAGCGTCTGAGCAGCCCGCAGGAGGCTTTCGCCGCCGGCGGCGGGATGGGCCAGAACTTGAGCGACGTGTTTCAGGGCTTCTTCCCGGCGGCCCTCCCGGGCGTACATGCGACCCAGTGCGGACAGGGCGACCAATACGTTGGGCACGAGCCCCAGGTCCAGGCCGACGCGCAGAGCTCCCATATAGTCGCGCAACGCCTCGGCCTTCAGCCCTTCACACTCTTCGATCTCGCCCAAAGTGTCGAGTGAGTTTCCCACGCTTCGCGCCATGCCCTGCTCGCGCTGAAACCGGAGCGCTTCCGATATCAATTGGCGCGCCTCGGGGAATCGTCCAAGGGCGCCGAGTACTTGAGCTAAATTCGAGTGAGAAGTGGAGGTCCCTACTTTGTCGCCCATCACGCCGTACTGAACGATCGAGTCCTCGTAGCATTGCTTCGCTTCGGCTTTTTTTCCCATCCGGCTGTACGCGCTGCCCATATTATTAAAGCAGCGCGCCATGCCGTTCGCGTCCCCCAATTCACGAAGACAGGCGAGCGCTTCTTGAAGCTGGGCCACACCGGCGGCGTAATTCGACTGGACGACCTGCACCGTGCCCAGTTGGAACATCGACTCCGCCGCCTCAGCGCGGGACCCCGTCGCTCGAGCGAGTTCGAGCGCCGCGGTCGCTCGCTCGCCCGCGTCGGCGTAGCGTCCCATGCGCCTCGCCAGACCGCTCATGCCGTTGAGAACCTGGGCCTGGAGCCTCCCATCGCCGGCTTGCCGGGCGCAACGGAGCGAGTCTTCGAATGCACGCAGGCTCTCTTCGAATCGGCTGGATTCCTGGTAAATCATGCCGAGGCGCTTGAGCGCATTGCATCGGAGAAGCGACGCTTCGCCGGGAAGAACCGCGAGCGACCGTTTAAGGGTCTCAATCGCCTCGCCGAAGGCCCCCACGAGCGCCGACTTCTCCGCGGAGAGAAGCAGGTACACGGCCGCTTTCTCGCTTAGCTCGGCCAATTCATAGTGCTTGGCGATCGGTCCGGAGAACTCGGCCACGCGCGCGCCGCTTTGAGCGATGAGCCAATCGGCGGCGAGGGCGTGATACGCTTTGCGCTGCTTTTTCAGCACACTCTCGTAGGCCACGTCGCGCAAGAGCGCGTGCTTGAAAATGTACTCTTCGCATCCGACGAACGCCGAGCCTTCGCGATGGAAGACCATGTCTTTGCCCCGCAGGCGCTCGAGCAGACCGCCGTCTCCGGTCGCGGCCGGAGCCAGCTTGGCGAGGCTGCTGTCCCAGAAGATGCGGCCGACGACGGCCGCGCACTGCAGCGCCTCCTTCTCGGCCGCGGCGAGGCTGTCGAGGCGCGCTTGAAGGACGCCGACGAGCGTCGCGGGCACCTTGGCCTCCGCCAGGCGCGCGGCGTTCACGCGCCACTTCTCCGCTGAGCGGTCGATGATTCCGTCTTCCATCAGCATGCGGATGAGTTCCTCGACGTAGAACGGGTTTCCCTCCGCTCCGTTGACGACCATGTCGCGCAGCGATTCCGGGATCGCCTCGACGCGCGAGAGGATGTCTTCGAAGAGCTTGCGGCTGTCGCGTTTGGATAGTTGGGTCAGGTTGATTCGCCGGTGTCCTGCGAGGCCCTCTCCCCACGAGGGCCGGCGTTCGTACAAGGTCGGACGCGTGAGGGCCAAGACGAACAGTCGCAGTCCGCGTTCGCGGGTCAGCAGACCCGAAATGAGATCGAGCGACGCGTCGTCGGACCAATGGATGTCTTCGAGCAGGAGCAAGACCGGGTTTGTTTTCTCGGCGGCGCGTATCAGTTCGAGCATGGACTCAATCCCGCGGTCGCGGGCGAGCGCGGGGTTGGACGCCAGGGCTTGAACATGCGGGCTCGCGGAGAAGTCGAAGCCGAGCAGGCGGCCGATGAGGTGCGCCTTCTCGGCCGCGCGCGGATCGTCCTTCAGGAACTCGGCGACGCCGCGCTCGAACTTCGCATGCACCGTTTCCGTCGAGTCGCCGTCGCCGACCTGATAGCGCTGGGAAAAGACGTCGCGTAGCAGGCCGAACGGGGCGTTCACCGTCTCGGGCGAGGCTCGCCCCGCGAAGTACCAGAATTGACGCGGGTGCAGCTCGAACCACTGCGTGAATTCATAAAGCAGGCGGGACTTCCCCATTCCCGCGTCGGCGACGACCGTCGTCAATTGGGCCTCCCGGTCCTCAAAGGCCGACTCCATCCCGTCCTGCAAGGCTTTAAGCTCGGCGTCGCGCCCTACCATCTTGGTCTCGATGTCGAGGCCGCGCGTGCCGATGCGGAAGGAGCGCGGCTTGGCGCGCTTGACGACGTAGGTCTGAATGGGCTCTTTCTTGCCTTTGAGCGTGAGCGGCTCCTGCGGCTCCACGTCGAAGACGCCTCGCACGTGCAGGTAGGTGTCGTGTGAGATGAGTATGCCGCCGACGGGCGCCGCGTGCTCGAGGCGGCTCGCGACGTTGACCGCGTCGCCCATCGCGGTGAACTCCGCGTTGCTGCCGACCGCGCCGAGCAAAGCCGCGCCGGTGTTGAGGCCGACGCGCATCTTGAGGTCGCGGCCGGTCTTGATGGCGAAGGCGGCGAGCTCGGTCTGTAGCGCGAGCGCGGCGCGCACGGAGCGCTCGGGGTCGTCCTCCTTGGCGGCGGGGACGCCGAAAATGGCCATGAGCGCGTCGCCGATGTGCTTGTCGACGCGGCCGCCCTGCTTGATGATCGCCGCGTCGAGCTTCTCCCAGAGGGAGTTCATCGTGTCGCGCACTTCCTCGGCGTCCATCGTCTCGGACATCGCAGTGAAGCCGGACACGTCGGCGAAGAGGATGGTGACGAGCTTGCGCTGGGCGGCGTCTGCCGGAGGTTCGAGGGTCGCGAGCTTGTCGCGAAGGGCCGAGATCGTCATGTCGACGAGGGCGTCGCCCAAGGTCGAGCGCAGCGCTTCCTGGGCGGCGATCGCCGCCTCAAGCTTCTCTTTCTCGGACATTTGACGAAGTTTACCCCCCCTGTGCCTCGGCGTCAAGGCGGCTAAACCTAGGTTAAGGAACGGCTCCGTCCACAGGCGTATGATGAGGACATGCTCCGGTTGGCCCTGGCCGCCGTCCTCTTATCCTCTTTCGCGATGTCGCAGGAATTCGGCCCGGAGACGGACATCGCCTCCTTCACCTCGCCCGTTCAGGCCGGCGTCGATCTTTCGGGCCAATTCCCGGACGCACCCCGCTCTCAAGGCCACATCAATTCCTGCCACGCCTTTGTCGCGGTCGCGCTCATCGAGGCCGCGTACTTCCGCCAATACCGGGTACATGCCCGGTTCTCCGAGGCCGAGTTATTCCTGCGCCGCAACGCCTTGCCGGCCCTCCCCTTCCTTCGCTCCTTCGAGGGAGGCCTCGCGCGGCCGGACATTCGCGCCGCGCTCGACGAGGGGCTGTTGCCCGGAGACCACTACGCCGAGTTCGAGTCACGGTGGCACGAGTTCAAGAAGCGCTTCTTCAAGTTCCTGGACGCACGCGGCACGGTGGCCGCGGAATTGCTACCCGAGTCTCTCACGCCCGAGGCGAACGCCGCGCGCGAGAAGGTGCGCTCGGAGCTCGCGGGATTCTCCGTCGGCGGCGAGAGCTTCTTCTCCTTCCTCGGCGCGAACGCGCGTTCGCTGGCGAGCCGGGACCGAGTGGGGTGCTCGATCGCGCGGCGCGAACGCATGCTCGTTCGCCAGCTCGACGCGGGCCGCCCCGTCGGCGTCGGCCTGCACACCGGCTGGGCCAAGGACCCCGCGTGGCGCCGCGAGGCGACGGGCGAGGGCGGCTCGCATTACTTCGTGGTGACGGGGTACGACCGCGGACCCGACGGGGTCGTCTTCCACACGCGCAACACTTGGATTTCGGGGATCAACCCCGA
>JAYTIP010000009.1:0-10308 GCA_043731745.1 Elusimicrobiota bacterium
CTTCGATTCCGCTCGGCGTAGCGTGCTTTTGTACTGACGCCGATTACTACTGACAATCACTCTCCCCGGGGAGAGTTCGTGATTACGACTGATAATCACTGTTTCCAGGAAACAGTCGCCTAAGCCGCCCGCCCCTCTCCGTCCATCGCCGGGGCCAGCACCCAGCCCAGGCCAAAGGTGCCCGCCGTGCCGATGATGACGAGCCAGCTCCAGCCGAGCGGAATGTAGCCGAACTCCGAGAGCAGGAGCAAGGTCGCGTTGACGACGGCCATGACGCCCATCGCGAGGCTGATGGCCTTGTCGCCCTTGCGCGTCGTCAGCATGCCGAGCAGGAAGACGCCGAGCAAGGACCCGTAGGTCACGCCGCCGATCTTGAAGGCGAGCCACAGCATCTTGTCGAAGAAGCTGAAGAAGTAGGCGATGCCCGCGAGCGCGCACGCGAACAGCGCGACGCAGACGCGCGAGACCTTCATGTAGTGTTCCTGGCTCTCGCCGCTGTTGACGAGCGGCTTGTACAGGTCGTTGACGAACACCGCCGTCAAAGACGCGAGCGGCGAGTCGATCGAGGCCATCACGATCGCCGTGAGCACCGCGCCGCGCATGAAGCGCGGCATCACGGTCGCGGCGAAGTGCGGGTAGATGGTGTCGAGCTTGGTCGGCAGCGCGAGGCCGGGGTTCTGCTTGTAGAAGACGAAGAGCAAGGTCCCCACGGCGACGAAGATGAACAAGGTCAACAGGGACCCCGCGATCGAGAGCAGGATCGTCTTCTGGCTCTCGCGGCGCGTCTCCACGGTGAGCAGCTTCTGCGTCATCTCATGATCGGTGCCGAAGGCGGCCGTCGAGCCGACGAAGCCGTTGAGCACCGCGATCCAGACGATGTTCGGGTTGCCGAAGAACTTGGCGAGGAAGCCCGGCTCCATGACGTTCGGGCCCCAGTTGACGATGTCCATCTTGCCCGCCTGGGAGGCGAGGGTCAGGGCCGCCGACAGGCCGCCCTCGCAGCGGTGGATGAGGAAGATGATCGTCAGCACGCCCACGCCCAAAAAGGTCGCCGCCTGCAGGACATTGGTCCAAACCACCGACTCGATGCCGCCGTAGGAGATGTAGATCATGCTGACGAGCGTGAACATGACGATCGTCGGCACCAAATGCCAGCCGAGCAGGACCCCGACGGCGACGCTCGCCGCCATCAGGCGCACGCCCGAGGCGAGCAGGCGCGTGACGAAGAAAAATCCGGTCGCGGTGTACTGGCTGCGCGGCCCGAAGCGCGTGCGCAGGTACTCGTAGATCGTCGTGCTGTTGTATTTGTAGAAGGCCGGGATGAACAGGAAGGCGATCAAGATGCGTGCGCCCGCCGAGCCGACGAAGAACTGTAGGTAGCCCCAGTTCTCGCGGAAGGTCGTGGCCGGGACGCCGATGATGGTCATCGCGCTGATCTCGGTGGCGATGAAGGAGAGCATCGCGGCCCACCACGGGATGCGCCGGCCCCCGAGGAAGAAGTCGTTGGTGTTCTTGGAGTCGCGTCCGCCCCACCAGCCGACGAGGAACATGAGGGCGAGCGTACCGAGCAGGACGGAGAAGTCGGCGACGGTTAAGGTCGTTCCGGCCGCGAACCACGACGTGCTGTTTTCATTCATCGTTTTCTCCGATTAGGTGGGCGGCGGCGGCGGTTTGGGCGGCGGGCGCCCGCGAGTAAACGCACAAGCCCGCGCCGGGAAGGCCGTCGAGTGCGAACGGGCTACCGAAACTGATCGTGACCGGATTATCGGCTCGGCGCAACGCGCCGAGCAAGCGCGCGCGCGAGGCGTCATCGAGGCGGATGCTGCCCGAGTAGGCGCGAGGGCCGACGAAGAGGCCGGCGACCACGGTCTCCCCGTTCTTGGCCCGCCCGTCGCGACTGACGCGGACAGGGACGCGAGCGCGATTGAGCGCGGCGACGAAGGCCGCGCCGGATAGCTCACCACGCACGGCCTGAGGCTCGAAATAGGCGACTCGATTGGGCACGGCCGCCGACGGCGGCCGCGTCCAGGCCGCGCAGGGACCGAAGAGCGGCGCGGCCGCGCGCGCGTGCGCGGTGCCGCCGACGACTGCGAGAGCGGGGCGCGGACCGCGCACACGACGCAGAGCCGCGTCCAAACGGCGCTCGGCCTCGGCGCAGCGCCGGGCGAACGCCTTGTCGCGTCCCGCTTCGACGCGAAGCTCACCCACGAGCGTGCGCGCGTCCTTCGGCACGAGCAAAATGTCCGCTCCCGCGCGGATCGCCATGAGGCCCGCCTCGCGCTCGCCCCAGTGCTTGGCGATCGCACCCATGTCGAGCGCGTCGGTGGCGAGCAGGCCGCGAAAGCCCCATCGCCGCAGCAGCTTGGGCCCGGCGGCGGACAAAGTGAACGGGAGCTTCTGGGGATCGAGCGCGGGCACGACGAGATGACCGAGCATGACGGCGTCCGCGCCGCGCGCGAGCGCCTTGAACGGAGCCAACTCTCGCGCGTTGAGGGTCTTCAACGGGGCCGTCACCGTGGGCAGATCCAAATGCGAGTCGGCCGTCGTCGAGCCGTGGCCGGGGAAGTGCTTGAGGCAGCCCAGCGCGCCGCCGGCGCGCAGGCCCGCAAGGTACGCCGCGGCGAGGCGCGCAGCCTCGGCCGGATCGGAGGAGAAGGCGCGCAGGTTGACGATCGGGTTTCGAGGCTCGCTCAGGAGGTCGAGCACGGGCGCCAGCACCCAATCGACGCCCATCGCCCGCGCTTCGCGCGCCGTCAGCCGCCCCTTCTCGCGCGCGAGCGCCGCCGACCCGGAGACGCCCAGGCCTAAATTCGTGGGCAAAGGCGTCGAGCCGGGAACATGCACCCAGGCCCCTTCTTCATAGTCCGCGCAAATCAGCAGGGGCCCACGGGCGGCCTTGCGCAGGCGGGCGGTGAGCGCCGCGACCGTCTTGGGGGTGCCGCGGTAGAGGCAGAAACCGCCTACGCCCAGCCGGGCCAAGGTTTCGGCCTCGCGCGGGTCCTGTTTTCCGACGGTGAAGCCGGGAAAGATCAGTCGCGCGGGATCCACGGGTGGATGATGCCTTTTCCGGGCGCTTCTCGGCAATAAAAGTATAATCGCCCGTTGTCACACTTCCTTTAGAGCATGAAAGCCCGTCTCGCCGGACTTCTTGCGGTCCTCCTGGCCCTCCCCGGGTTACCGGCGTTCGCCCAGTCGCCTACCTCCGAGACATATAACGTCCGCGCCACGCCCCTCGACGAGCTTTCCCGCGACCTGCTCCTCGAGACCGGCTATGTGATCCGCGACGACGGCAAGATTTGGGACAAAATCGCCGACAGCGCGGTGCGTCTCGATGAGATGTCCTACCTGCTCTCGCGGTTGGCGGGCGCGAGGCGACTGAAGGCCTTGCTCGAGATCAACCTGATCCTCAACCGTTCCGAGGGCGAGAAGAAGTTCACGGCCGAGGAGCGCGAGGCCGTACGGAAAATCCTACGCAAGAACTGGAGCGTTTTCGGCGTCGGCACGCGCAAGGACTTCCGAAGCTACTTTTCCGTCCAAGAGCTGACCGAGGAACTCGACAAAGTGCCGGTCCGCTTCGACCGCGGCTCGGCGATGGTCATGCGCGACCCCGATCCGACGACGGCGCCCGTCACGCCGATGAGCGTCGCGGCCGTCTCGGTCACGGCTCCGCCGCCCGCCGAGACCTACGCGCCCGTCCCGCTGCCGGCGCCTGAGACGCGACCCGTCGCCGCCGCAGGCCCGGGCGGCACGCCCGGCGAAGCGCCCCGGCAATTCGTTCCGCGCAATGTCCTCACCCCGTTCCTGCCGCCTCTCTCATTGAGGCGCCCCTCGCCGTTCGCCCCGCGCGCCAAGCCCGTGCCGGTCGCGGCGGTCGCCGAATCCGCTCCGGCCTATCAAACCGCGCCGCAGGCCTACGCGCCGGCGCCCGTCCCGCTCCCCGCGCCTTCCGCGGCCGCCCCCCAAGCTCCGGCTCCCGTCACCTCGCTGATCCCGGGCCTCGGCGCCTTGCCCGCGCCGTCGCCGATGGTCTACGCCGCGCCCCCGACGCCCGTGACCTCGGTCCCGCCCGCGCCGGCGGCACCCGCCGCGGCGCAGGTCGGTCAGACGGTCGCCCAAGCTCCTCCCGCTCCGCCGCCCGCGTTGACACCTCAGGCGCCGCCCTCCGTCACGGCCGCCGGGCCCGCGGCGCCCAATATGCCCGCGCGCGCTCCCGCGGCGGCGCCCGCCGCGCCAGTCCCCATGCCGCCCTCAAATTCTTTGTTCGGCGCGGCCCTCCCGTCGATGCCGCCGCCCGCCTCCAAGCCGGGCGAGCTCGGCGTCTTGCAGGCCTGGATCCCCCCAGGAGCCGTCGCCGCGCCCGCTCCCCCATCGGCGTCGCCCCAAGCGCATCCGCCCGTCATCGGCGCACAGCCCGCGGCCCCCGCAGCCGCCCCCGCAGTGGTCGTCGCGGCGCCGCCCGTCGCCGTTGTACCGCCCGCGCCCGTCGTGCGGGCGCCCGCCGACGCGACGGCCGCCGATTACGACGCGTTCATAGTCGCCGGCCCCTACGGCCGGGAGAGCCAGGCCCTGCTCAAGATGCTCGCCGAAAAAGCGCCGGATTTCTGTCGCGCGATCCTGCGCCGCACCGTCGTGCGCGGCGCACCCTTGATCGTCGTCGACGGCTCGCGCGCCGGCACGGACCGCCGCGCGGGCTTCGCCCCTTACGACGCAGGACACCCCGGCGTCACGATCGCGCTCAGCGCGGGTCCCGTGCTGGTCGAGCGCAAGACCGGGATGTTCGCCAAGACGGTGATCGCTTTGCCGGAAGATCCGCGCGCCTGGGTCGAGCTCGGCGTCGCCGCGCCGGCCGTCGACGCGTTCAAGAAGGGGGCCGCGCCGAGCTCGCAGGAAAACGGACCCTGGGGTGCCACGGCCGTGTACCCCGACAAGAGCCGCCGCGGCTCCTACTCCGCGCAGGAACAGGCCGGTGAATTGCTCGAACGCTTGCTGATCCTCGGTCTCGAGCGCGAGGGCTTCGCCTCCTCGACTTACGCGGCCCGCGCCTGGGCGCGCGCCGCGCGCCTGCTGTTCTCGGCTCGCGTCGCCGACGACTACGGCAACGACGCTTTCCTCGACCCGGACCGCCGCCGGGAGCTGCGGGACTTCATCGAACGCGGAGATGAGTCCGACGATCTGATGGTCGCCGCCTGGTCGTCCTCGCGCGGCAACGTCCTCGACCCGCGCCGCGGCGGCCCCGAGTCTCTGGCGGTTTACGAACGCCAGGCGCAGGACTCATGCACGCGCTCCTTGCTCGCCGATCATTTAGCCGAAGCCGCGCGCAACCTCGCCGCGCGCGCGCGCACCATCGAGGCGCTCAACGACTCCGGCCTGCTCTCCGCCGCCGACGCCCGCTCCGCCGCCGAGAAGATCGCCGCCGAGGAGTCCGCCGCGCGCAAGAGCCTCCTCGCCTCGCCCCCCGTCTGCGACGGCCGCTTCGGCGCAGACGAGAACGGCCTGCACCGCTCCGCGGCCCTGCTCGCCGAGGTCTCGCGCGCCGAGCGAGCCTTCCACGAGCGCAAGTCCAAGGGGACGAACGAATGAAGACGATCGCGCTGGCCCTCCTGCTCTGCGGCCCCGCCTCCGCGGGCGACTGGCTCTTCGACGCCGCCAAAGCCGCGCGCGAGGCCAACATCCCCGGGTCGACCCCGCCGGAAGCGCCGAAGAAGGCGTGGGTGCCCTTCGTCCCGGCTTCGCGCCTGTTCTCGGGCGAGATTCCCGCCGAGGGCTGGTGGCCGATGGAGGAGGAGACCGCGACCGGCTCCGTCTTCCGCCTGCTCGGCGGCGACTCGCAGTCGGGCTCGGTACGCACCGTCTTGTCGGTGCGCTTCTACGACAAGGATACGCCCGGCTTTACGCCCATCAAGCAGGCCGTGGACCTGATGCGCAAGGACGTCCCGGGGCGCTCGATCACGCCCGTGCGCCCCGTACGCGTGGGCCTTGGTTTGGCGCGCACCTTCGAGATCGTGGAGACGCGGCGCATGCCCGCCGACGACGGCCCGGCCTTCGAGGAGGAACTGCACTACTACGTCGCGGTGATCCCGGTCGGCGAGGCCTACTATCTCGTGCGGCTGGTCTCTTCTCGCGCCACCTATCTCGAGTATCGCGACGACTTCGTGCGCTTCATGAAGTCGCTGCGGACCTTATCGCGATAAGTTCTTGATCAAGAACGCCGCGCACAGCGCCGTCAGGCGCTCGCGGCGGTCCAGGAAGTCGTGGTTGGCTCCGCGCTCGATGACCAGGCGCACGGGACCGCCCGCCTGACGCGCGATGCGCCGTGACACGAGGTCCGGGATCGTCGGATCGGCGTCGCCGTGCACGAGCAGCAGCGGCGCCTTGAGCTTGGCCGCCGCGCGGCCCGGATCGTGCGCCGTGACCGCCTTCTTGAAGTCCGCGGCGAGGGCCTTGGGCGGGAGCGTGCTGAGCGGACGCGAGAGCCGCGTGATGAAGTCGAGCGTGCCCGGGCCGATCATCTCGGCGCCGCCGACGGGTGCCACCGCGACGACCGCGCGCAGGCCCGGAGCCTTCGCGGCCGCGTTGAGCGCGGTCCAGCCGCCCATGCTGAAGCCGAACAGCGCGACGCGCTTGGGATCGACGAAAGGCAGGCGCTTGGCCGCCGCGAGCACCGCCGCGGCCTGGGCGGGCAAGGTCGTGAAGCGGTACCGCCCGCCCGAGCCCCACGCTCCCAAGAACGACGGCGCGATCGAGGCAACGCCTTTTTTCATGAGCGCGCGTTGAATATCGATGCTTTTCTCCGAGCCGGGAAAACCGTGGAGAAAGATCACCGTGGGGAAGCGCTTGCGCTCCGGGCCGGCCGGCCGATGGTAATGAGCGATCATCTTTTGACCCATCACGCGAAAGATCTCGGTGCCGCCGCGAGCGTTCATTTCTCGATTGTAGCTAGTTATCCCCGACACTTTCAGCGCCGAAAGTTTCGGGGACAGCTCAAGACTCGCTATAATCTCCGCGTGGCGTCCAACACGGATAAAAAACCCCGGGTCGTGCTCGGCCTAGCCGGAGGCAGCGGCTCCGGAAAATCCTGGCTCGCGCAAGCCGTGGCCGCCGCCTTCCCAAAAGAGACGACCGTCGTCTGCCACGATTGGTACTACCGCCACAACGGGGACTTAAGCGACGCCGAGGCCGCGAAGCTCAACTTCGACCATCCGCGCTCCCTCGAGACCTCGCTCATGTGCGCCCAGCTCGACAAGCTCATGGCAG
Source organism: Elusimicrobiota bacterium (assembly GCA_043731745.1). Lineage (GTDB taxonomy): Bacteria > Elusimicrobiota > Elusimicrobia > UBA1565 > UBA9628 > GWA2-66-18. The sequence goes on from JAYTIP010000009.1 coordinate 7,255, forward strand.
GCCATGCCGTGGACGCCCCCATCTACGATTACGCCACCCACAGCCGATCGAAGGAAACGCGCCGCGTCGAGCCGAAGCCGCTGATCGTCATCGACGGCATCCTCGTCCTTAACGAGAAGGCCCTGCGCGAGCGCATGAACATGTCGGTGTACATCGAGGTGCCCGACGACATCCGCCTCATGCGCCGCGTGCGCCGCGACTGCAACGAACGCCGGGTCGACGTGAACGAGACGCTGAGGCTCTACGAGGAGTTCGTGCGCCCCATGCACATGCGCTTCGTCGAACCGTCCTCGCACCACGCCACCTGGATCTGGTCCCAGCTCGACGACAAGACCTTCCCCGCCCTGCTGCTGAAGGACCTGCGCCGGCGCCTGGACGCCGTCCCCGCCTAGTCTACTTCTTGCCGGCGACCTCGTCGGCGAGCTTCCCCATCCCGTAGACCGTGCGCATCGCCTCGAGGATGCCCGAGGAGTGCACCGCGACCGTGCGGTTGCGCGCATCGTCGTAGGCGTAGCGGCCCACGAGCGACTGGATGTTGCCGTCGAAGACGAGGCCCACGTACTCGCCTTTGGCGTTGACGATCGGCGAGCCGGAGTTGCCGCCGATGATATCGTTGGTGGTCACGAAGTTCAGCTTGGTGGCCAGATTGAGCTTCGATTGGGCGGCCTTCACGCGCGGCGCGAGATCAAAGGGCACCTTCTCCGCGTGACCGGTCGCGCGGTCGTACAGGCCGTAGAAGGTCGTGAACGGAGCGACCAAGGTCGTGCCGAGCTCGTAGCCCGCCACCTTGCCGTAGGACAGGCGCAAGGTGAAAGTCGCGTCCGGGTAAGTGGACTTGCCGTACACGCCGAAGCGCGCCTTCGCGATCCGGTTGCCCTCGGCCACGGTCACGCTCTCGATCTCGTCCTCATACCACTTGCGCTGCGCGCGATACGACGCGTCGAGCTTGCGCGCCCAGACGATGAGGGAATCGGTGGAGGCGTCGACGGCCTTTTGTCCGCCCTCGATCAGCCTCTTGCGTTCGGCGATATCGAATAATTTGGTGCCCGCGATCAGGTCGTGAGCGACCTTGGCCGGCTCCTGGCCGCCGAGCGCCGCGCGCACGAACTCGTCGGACTCGCCGAGCTCCTTAACCGCGTCCTCGAGGGAGCGCGTGAGGAAGAACTCCTCCATGTCGGGGTACATCGGCGCCGGGGAGAACAGACGGAACTTGAGGGACTCGAGGCTCGAGTCGCGGTACTCCTCCCAGCGCTTGTCGTTGGGCTTGGCGGTCTCGGCGGCGTAGCGCACGATGCTCGTAGCCAGGCTCGCGACCTTCGTCGGGGCGTAGGCGCGGTAGGTCATCTGCGTCCGGCGCTCGCCGGACTTCTTGATAACGGCCGCGATCTTATCCCAGGACGACTTCGCCGCCTTGGTGGCGGGGTCGGAGGAGTCGTCGACGGACTTACGCAGAGCGTCCTCGGCGGACTTGAGCGATTTGATCAACGCGGGCTCTAAAAGACCCTCATATTCTCCCGTCACGGCCTTGATCGCGTTTTCGATGCCGAAGATGCGATCCTTGGAGCGGCGAGACTGCTCGGCGCCGAGCTTGGAGTACGCGTAGTAGTCAGCTCGCCGCTTCGCGGCGACCTTAAGATACAGCGGCAGGCCGGCGTCGCGCGCGTCCTCGAGCTGGGCGACGGTGTTGAGGCGGTCGGTGTGCCCGGGGTGGCCGGTCACGAAGACGAGCTCGTTCTCGGCGGCGCCGTCCTTGGACCACTTCAGAAAGTGCTCGACCTTCACGGGCTTGCCGTTCTCATAGACTCGGATGAACGCGAAGTCGAGCGCGTAGCGCGGGTAAGTGAAGTTGTCGGGATCGCCGCCGTAGAACGCGGCTTGAAGCTCCGGCGCCATCACGAGGCGCATGTCGGTGTACTTCTTATAACGATAGAGCCAATATTCCCCGCCTTGGTAGAGTTCCACGACGTCCGAGCGTAGGCCCGACTGTTCCGTCGAGGCCTTCGTGATCCGCGAGATCTGCGCCTTGCGCTGATCGTTCTGATCCTTGTCCGCGGCCTTGGGGTCCACGGCCTTGAGCACCTGGTCGGTCACGTTCTCCATCGAGACCAGAACGTTGACCTCGAGGTCGGGGCAGGCGATCTCCTCCTTCGACGACTTGGCGAAGAAGCCCTCCTTCACGTAATCCTTCTTGGGCGTGGACATCTTCTGGAGCTGCCCGAGCGCCACGTGGTGATTCGTGAGCACGAGGCCGTCCTTCGACACGAAGGACCCAGACCCGCCGTCGTTGAAGCGCACCGAGGCCAGGCGCAGGTGGTCGATCCAGTCCTGCGTGGGGACGAAATTGTAGCGCTCTTTGAGGAGCTTGACCGGGAGGTTGTCGAACGTCCACATGCCCTCGTCGCCGCGCAGCTGCGGCGTGGCGGCGACGGTGAGCGCCGCGGCCATCACGGCGACGCGGGCGGTGTTTTTTCGGCTCTTGGCGATCGGGGTCATGGAATTCGGTCTCCTGGTGCGGGCGGGCATTTTAGCAAACGCTCAGCCGCCGATTCTTTTGATCTTATAGCCGTCGGCGGCGAGGAGCTTCTCGATTTTGTCGCGATGGTCGCCTTGGAATTCGAAGTTACCGTCCTTGATCGTTCCGCCGCAGCCGAGCGCCTTCTTGAGCTTGCCGAGCATCGCGTCCTTGTGGGTCGGGTGCATGACGAGGCGCTCGACGCGCGTGACCCCGGAGCCCTTCGCTCCGCGCTGAAAAGACAGGCGTACCGGCTCGGGCTGCTTCGGCGTTCCGGGCTTGCCCCAGTCGGGGTCGCTCGAGTAGACGAGCTTATCGTTCATGAACGGAAGAACTCCAAAAGCGCCGGCGTGACGCGCTCAGGCGCGTCTTCCTGGGCGGCGTGGCCGCAGCGCTCGACGCGCAAAAAACGAGCGTTGGGCAGCGCGCGCGCGAACCGTTCGGCCGAGGGTCCCACCATGTCGTCTCCGTCGCCGACGAGCACGAGGGTGCGATGCGTCACCGACGGGTAGCGCTTCACGCGCTCCTCGTGGTCCTTCGGA
>JAYTIP010000010.1:0-5024 GCA_043731745.1 Elusimicrobiota bacterium
CGCGATCCGCGCGCCGAGGTTCTGGCGAAGACCGCCTCCGAGATGGCGGGAGCTCACCTGCAGAACACCAAGCTCTACACCTTGGCCCGCTCCGTCGAGAAGACGGCGATCAAGGTGCTCGAGGAGCTCAAGCCCGGCCGCAACCTCAAGACGAACGTCGAATTCTACACGGCCCTCGTCCTTCAATCCATCGGACTGCAGCCCGACCAGTTCGTCTCCATGTTCGCCTGCGGCCGCGCCGCCGGGTGGTGCGCGCACGTGATGGAGCAGCACGCGCAGGACCGGCTGATCCGTCCGCAGTCGCTCTACGTCGGCCCCAAAGACCTCAAGATCGAGCGTTAGCTCCCATGGCGGCGGCTTTCGAGTTCGACGGCCAGGAGTGCGGCACGGACACCGAGTTGTTCGAGCGCTGCGTGCGCCGCGCGGCCGAGATCGCGTCGGCGAACCTGGAAGAAGGTCACCCGGTGACGGCGTGGCTCAATTCGGCGAAGAACTCGATCGGCGACGGCACCGTTCTCTCGATCGGCCTGTCTTTGCCCAATCCCCAAGACCGCGCGGCGTTGGCGGACGTGCTCGCCGCAGTCTCGCGCGAAGGCTTGCGCGCCGGCGGGGGATTGTTCGCCACCGCGACCGATGATGACGACGACGGCGACCTCTTCGACGCCGTCCTCGGAAGCGTCACCAGCGGTGACTGGGCGAGCGACGACTTGATGCGCCTGGTCGCCCTTCTTCGAGCCTAGTCGAGGATCCGCCGCGCGCGTAGGTAGTGCTTGCGCCAATAATCGCTGTACAGGCTTTCCTGGCGAACGCCCTCGCCGGGATTGGCCTGATGGATGAAGATCCCGTTGTTGACGTAGATGGCGACATGGCCGATCTTATGTCCGCCGTTCTTGCCGGAGAAGAACACGAGGTCGCCCATGCGCAGCTGACGCGTGGTCTCGACCTCTTCCCCCTCGATCGACATCGCCTCCGAGGTGCGCGGCAGCTTAACCCCGGCCTCGGCGAAGACCTTCCCGACGAAGTCCGAGCAGTCCTTGGGAAGCGGCCGGCCCTTCTCCTCTTCGGGGAGGTAGGTCTTGGCGATACGGGCGACGGATTTACAGGCCGCCGAAGGCGGCGGCGGCCCGTCGCTGCGAACGGCCTTGCCGCCGCCGCAACCCGAGGCGAAAAAGAGAGCGGGAATCAGCGCAATCGCCAATTTCATCGGCGAGATGATACTAATTCGTGGGTCCATCGGCCCCACGGCGCCTGGGCCCAAGGAACCTGTCTGACTCCCCGCTCCCTCTATATACTGTTCTCATGGTTCGCCAAGGCCTTCTCGCCACTTTCCTCGTCCTGAGCGCCGCCGTTCCCGCGCTCGCGGGCGGCGATCCGGCCGCGGTGGCGGCCGTCGAACCCATGCTGCGTGACGATGAGAAGGCCATGCTGGCCGCCGTCCTCGCCGATAAAACCGCCGCCGCCGAATTCAACGGCGATGTTAAGTTCGCCAACGGCGACGCCAAGATCATGAAGCTCGTGCTCGACAAGTGGCGCGGCCGCGTGGTGACCTACGCGGAGAAGGACTCGCACATCGCCACGCCCGACCTCGAGGGCACCTACCGTAACTACGGCGCTTTGATGACGGCTCAGACCAAGGCTTACCTCGTGCGCCGGCTCAAAACGATGAAGGAGGGCGACCGTAACAGCCTCATTGAGTACCTCGACGCCGTCGACTCCGCTCTTAACTCCAACGGCGGCAAGCTGACTTGGTACACGAAGAAGGTCGTCGGCGGCATCTTCGACAAGTACCGTGAGGACCTCTCGACCTATCTGCCCGAGCCGCTGGCCAAAGCCGCCAAGAGCAACGGTCCCGCCGCCGAAGCCGCCTTGGCCGCCGCGCGCAAGGCCGCCGAGACCCCGGCCGAGCCCGTCGTCAACGCTCCGGCGCGCAAAGATCCCGTCGTCGTCCCGCCCGCCTCTTCCACGCAAACCGTCGCCGGCTCCAAGCCCGTCGTCGTGCCTCCGAAAGTGGTCACCACGCCCGCGGGCAACGACGCGCTCGAGCAGGCCCGCCGCGCCGCCGAGGCCGCGGAACGCTCCGGCCCGCAGTTCGACGGCGGCGGTCCCACGCCTCCCGCAAGCGGCGGCGTCGTCGCCGGAAATCCGGGCGCCGGCCGCCCGCCGCTTCCGCCCTCTTCCAATGTCGGCGGGCCCAAGCCCAATCTGATCGGAGAAGTTCCCTCGCCCAACGACCCCGACGACGACTTCATGTCGAGCGTGAAGAGCATGAAGACGGGCTCGGGCGCGCTCTCGCCGCGCAAGTACCTGCCCCCAGGCGTCGGCGGCCTGCTCGGCGCCGTCCTGGGCTTCCTGCTCGGCGGCCCCATCGGCGCCTTGATCGGCGCGGGCGTCGGGATCATCGTCGGCGACCTCGTCGGCGGCAAGCTCTTCAAGTAAGGGTATAATCACTCGTGGCGCTCTCCGACGCTTTCGGCCGATCCTTCCATTACCTGCGCTTGTCCGTTTCGGACGCCTGTAATTTCCGCTGCCTGTACTGCCTCCCGCACGGCTACAAAAAGTCCGAGGCCGACGCGGAGCTGAGCGCGCCCGAGATCACCCGATTGCTCCGCGCGTTCGGGCAATTGGGTTTTTGGAAAATCCGCCTGACCGGCGGCGAGCCAACCGTGCGCCGAGACATCGTCGAGCTCACGCGGATCGCCTCCGAAACTCCCGGCGTGAAGCGCGTGGCGCTCTCGACAAACGGCTACCGACTGGTCGAGCTCGCCGACGACCTCAAGGCCGCCGGACTCGCGGCGGTCAATGTCAGCGTCGACAGCCTCGACCGCGCTCGCTTTTCAGAGCTGACCGGCCAGGACAGCCTGACGAGCGTGCTGTCCGGCATCGACCGCGCCCTCGAGCTCGGCCTCGAGACCAAGATCAACGCGGTGCTGATGAAGGACCTCAACGAACGCGAATTCGCGGAGTTCGTCGAGCTCGCGCGCGAACGCCCGGTCGGCGTGCGCTTCATCGAGCTCATGCCCGTGGCCGACAACATGGAGTTTTTCGCGAAGCATCATCTCAAGGCCGAAGCACTCGTCGCCTGGCTCGGCGACCATGGCTGGACCGAGCGCGCGCGCCGCGACGGCGACGGCCCGGCGCGCGCCTTCGAGAAGCCCGGCTACCGCGGCGCCGTCGGCGTCATCGCGCCCTACGCGAAGGACTTCTGCGCCTCCTGCAATCGCTTGCGCGTCACGAGCCGCGGCGCCCTGCGGCTGTGCCTTTTTTCAGAGGGCAATCATTCGTTGCGCGATCTTCTGCAGGACGACGCCCAGGCGCCCGCGCTCCAGGAGCGCGTGAAGACCTTGCTCGGCCTCAAAGAGGTCTCGCATTACTTGCCCGACGGCAAGCTCGGCGACACCAAGCACTTCGCCATGATGGGCGGCTGAGTTTGATTCCTTACACCGACGCGCTCTCAAAGATCCGGGAGGCGGCGCGCAGCCGCCCCGCGCTCCCCGCCGAAACCGTCGCGGCGCAGCGCGCCCTCGGACGCGTCACCGCCGCCGCCGTTTACGGGACCGACCCGATCCCGCCGTTCGACAACTCCTCGATGGACGGCTACGCGCTGGCCCACGCGCGCGCCGCCGGCGCCACCGCCGCGCCGCCGACCTTGCCCGTGCTCGGCACCATCCTCGCGGGCGACGCACCGCGCCGTCAGGCCGAGTCCGGCGTGTGGAAGATCATGACCGGCGCGCCGATCCCCGCCGGTTGCGACGCCGTCGTCCCCGTCGAGAATACCCGCGAGCGCGACGGCGGCCGCTCGGTCGAAATTCTGCGCACCCCCAACGAAGGCGACTTCATCCGCTCCGCCGGCCAGGACTTCCTCGCCGGTGCCGAGGTCTGCCCCGCCGGCGCCGTCCTGACTCCGCGCCACCTCATGGCCTTGGCCGCCGCCGGCGTCACGGAGGTCTCCGTCCGCCGCAAGCCGCGCCTCGGCCTGATCTCCACCGGCCGCGAACTCGCCCCCGCGGGCAAGCCCCTCGCCCCCGGCCAGATCCGCGACTCATCCACGAGCTTCGTCGCCGCGGAGTGCGAGCGCCTGGGCTGGGACTTCGAGCACCTGGGCGTAATCGCCGACGACCCCGTCGCCTTTGACGGCGTGATGGATCGCGCCCTCGGTCGCGGCTTCGACGCGATCCTCACCACCGGGGCCGTCTCGATGGGCGAAGCGGACTTCATCCCCGCGACCCTCAAAGACATGGGCGCGCTTCTCCATTTCCACAAAGTCGCGATCAAGCCCGGCCGCCCCGTGCTGTTCGCCGAGTTCACGGACGGCCCGTTCGTCTTCGGCCTGCCCGGCAACCCCGTTTCGACCGTCGTCGGTATGAAATTTTTCGTTCAGCCGTGCCTACGCGAATTGCTGGGGCTCGCCGAGGAGTCCCCAATTCTTTGCCGTTTGAAGAACACGACCGCTAAGCCTGAACAGCTGCGTTGCTTCTTCAAAGCCAGGCGGCTCGAGCACGGCCAAGTCGAAATCCTCCCCGGCCAGGCCTCCTTCCAAATCCATTCCTTGCTCGCCGCCGACTGCTGGGCCGTGCTCCCCGAACCCGGCGTCGAGCTCAAAGCTGGCTCCGAGGTGGAGGTGTATGAGCTCTAGGTTCGCCGCGATTCGCCTGTTTTGTTTTTTCGGCGTTCTGATTTCCTGCGCGGTGGCCGAGCGCCTGGCGCCGCGTCGGGCTCCCGTCGCCGAACGCGGCACGCGCTGGGCCGCCAATCTCGGCCTCGGCGCGCTCGGATCCTTGCTCGTCTGGCTCCTTCCCGTCGCCGCGGTCGAGGCCGCGTACCGCGCCGAGGGCCTGCGCTTCGGCCTCCTCAATCAGACGCCGATCTACTTCCCGCTTAAATTCATTCTCTCGATCACGCTGCTCGACATGCTCATCTACTGGCAGCACCGCCTTTTTCACGGCCCGCGCGTGCTGTGGCGCCTGCACGCGGTGCACCACACAGATCTCGATCTCGACTCGAGCTCGGGCCTGCGCTTCCACCCC
>JAYTIP010000011.1:0-4469 GCA_043731745.1 Elusimicrobiota bacterium
CCTCGACCGCTTCATGCGCATCGACTCCGAGGGCAAGCGCCAAAACCTGCGCGCCGAGCTCGAGACCGTGTTGCGCGGCGTCGGCCAACTCGACACGAAGTCCTCCGGCGCGCCGGGCGAGTTCATGCGCTTCCTCAACGCCGACCTGGAGCAGGCCTCCAAGGCGTTCGCTCTCGACCGCGGCCAGAAGGTCGGCGTCCAGCGCGGCATGGCCGAGTCGTACTGGCGCGCGTACAAGCCGACCGACGCCGAGGCCGCGACTTTCGCCACCCTCGACAAGCTTAACGCGTCCCTCGAAGACGCGCGCGACCGCCTGCTGACGGGCTATCTCAAGGACACCGACGGCGATCCGACGCACTTCGTGCTCAAGGACCTGGAGCTCGACGCCTACCTCAAGGCCCAGATCGCTTTTGACGCCGAGGTCATCCGCGCGCTGCGCAATAAGCCGTCAGAGTCCGCGCTCGGCGCGCTGCGGGGCCTCTATAATCTGCACGATGTTCTCGACCGCGAGGTCGCCCGCGCGCGCCACGGCCGCGGCATGGCCGCGCTCGACGCGTTGATCATGCTCGAGTCCTCGCGCCTGCGCGGCGCGCGCTGGACCGACCAGCCGCCGTCCAAGATCGACCCGATCGCCGAGGCGCTCTCGCGCCTGAAGGAGACGCGCGGCCGCTGGGAGCAGGGCAAGACCGACCTGCAGCCGCTTTACGCGCTCACGCGCCTGGGCCCCGACGGCAAGCGCACCTGGTCCGTCGAAAAGTGGATGACCGCCGACGAAGTCAACGCGGCCGCCGTCAAACCGGAAGACCCGTCCGCCGGCGAACCCGGCCGCATCATCAAGCGCGACGGAGGTTTCTTCATCGACCGGCCGAAAGAAGGCACGGCCAAGTACGAACTCGTCGGCGGCGCCGACGCGGCCGCGGCCGCTCACGACGCCGTCAACACCGGCTACAAGAACAACCGCAGCCTCGCGGCCCTTCAGGAGAAGATGAAGACCGCCGACTTCGTGGCGCCCGGCGCGCTCGATCAGACCGCCGACGGCTGGGACTTCGCGGCCGTGTTCGGCCCCGGCGGCCTTCACTCTCAGGGACGCGTGTTCTTCTTCGAGGCCCGCACGGACAACAAGCCCGCGGTCGCCCTGCATCCGCTCGACGCCCTCTCGCGCCCTCCAGAAGAGGTCGTCATGAAGGTATACCTCGGCGACAAGGCCTTGCGCCGCGACCGCTTCCCGACGCTCAAGAGCCTCGAGGCGTCCGACGAGGCCGGCGCGTTCAAGACCATGACGGTCTCGCCCAAGGGCGCCGCCGCGCTCGCGAGCAACGCGAGCGACCTCAAGCAGTGGGAGACGCGCCGCGGCTGGATCGAGGTCAAGCTCAACAGCTTCGGCTTCGCCCGCGACGAGAAGGGCCAGGTCGCCCAGCTCTACCGCACCAAGGACGACTTCGAGGCGCAGTGGAAGGCCTACGATCACGCCGCGCGCGACCTCGAGTCCGCGCGCAAGGATCTCGCCACCGCGACGGCCGAGGAAGAGGCCCGCAAGGCCGACGCCGACAAGGCCAAGACCGCCGCCGACGAGGAAAGCGCGAACTACCTCGGCGCTCAAAAGCGCCTGCGCCTGGCCCTCTACGACGCGATGGTCCGAGAGGAACGCCGCGACCCGAGCTCCGTTTCGTTTAAGTCCGAGCTTGACCGCCGCGTCGCGGAGCCGCGCTTCTCCGCGATTCCCACGATCAAGGACGACGGCCTGCGCGCCGAGGCCAAGGACGCGCACGAGAAGTACAAGGACGAGATGAAGACGATGGACGCCGCCGCCAAGGTCTACACCGAGGCCGCGGAGAAGCTCAAGCTCGCCCAGGCGCGCACCGTCAACGCGGGCAAGGCCGTGCGCGATGGCGAACTGACTTTGGCGCGCTCCGGCAAGTGGACCTTGCACCGCACCTCGGACCTGACGCTCGGCCTCGACTCGCAGAACAACCTCGTCAATGTCGCCGCGCCGGCCGCGCGCGGCACGGAGCAGTTCGCGCACCTCGACGAGTCGCTCAAGGCGCCGGCCGTGACGACCGTCTCGGGCGACCTGCTCGCCGCGGTCGTCGACGAAAAGGGCCGCCTGCGCTCGTACTACACGAACGACGACGGCGTCGACGCCGCCTTTAAGACCTGGACCCTGCGCTCCTACCGCGCCGGCGGCGACGTCGTCGGCGCCGACGGCGACGAGGCGCTGACCAAGGTGCGCTACAGCAATTTCGAGGAGACCGTCGACGGCAAGGCGATGCCGGTGACCTTGGGCGAGAATTACCTCATCGACCGCCTCTCCGGCGCGCAGTCGGCGCTCTGGAAGGCGAAGCACTGGGCCTACCTGCCCTTCAACTGGGGCAATATCCTGCTCGAGATCCCGCGCGGCGTCGCGGGCATCCCGGCGGAGTTCGCCGGCCGCAACCAGAGCGCCAACCATTACCTCGGCCGCGCGTACATGTACAAGACCGAGGGCGGCTCGACCGAGCACCACGGCCTCTTCCGCAGCGTGCTGGGTGCCGTCGATGTGCTCAATCTTCTACCCGACCCGGCGGACCGCTTCTACGATCCGAGCCAGTTCCCCGATGTCGTGCGCACCGACTCCGCCATCCGCCCCGGCGAGGGGCTGTGGAGCAAGGACCTGACCTCGGGCCCGAAGGACGACCTCAAGGACATCCACCTCGGACGCCAGGCGTTGGCGCGCGAGGCGACGCACGCCGCCGAGGACCTCGAGGCCGCGCGCGTGCGCACCTTGGCCCGTTTCCACGGCGGCGTCGAGCAGATCACGCTCGAGACGCGCCGGGGCCGCGCGGGCTGGTATCAGGAGTCGACGCGCACGGCCGAAGCCGGCCCCGAGGCGGTCAGCCGCACCTTGCAGAAGAGCGACATCGGCTCCGACCCGAACTCCGACGGCCGCGGGCCCGCCGGCCGCGACGGCGACGTGGTGACCTCGGCCACGCCCGGACACCTCTTCGTCGACCAGGTCGAGCGCCGCGTGCGCGTGATCCCCGGCGCGGACGCCTACGGCCGCCAGGCCGCCGCATACGACGGTTACGACGCGCGAGTCGCCGCTCGCGGCGCGGGCCTCGACAAGCAAGGACAGGACCTCGCCGCTGAGCTCGCGACCGCGAAGACGAAGATCGACGAGGCCTTGAGTGCCCGCGGCCAGGCCCGGACCGACCTCGAGAGCGTGCGCGAGCGCTGGAGCCGCCTGTCCCAGCGCATCGGCGAGCAGCTCGAGCTCGAGAAGCGCATGGCGGAGCTGCAGAACGAGATCAAGGCTCTCGAGGGTCGCATCGCCTTCTGGAATAATTACGAGCGCTTGCTCATAGAAGCGCGCCGCGGCGGCGGCGTCGGCCCCGTCGATCCCAACGACCCCTCCAACCCCTGGCATCGTGCGCCGTGGGGCCCTAACCCGATGTCCTGGGCCTGGGCGCTCGCGCTGTTCTTCCTGAGCGCGATCGCCGCCGCTTTCTGGCACGCTCTCCGGCGCCGCCGCACGCCTCTGCGCCCCCTGTAAAAAAGTCACGCAATCGGCTCTTTTCCTCGCGCGGACCCCGGCGGCGATTTTGCTAGACTCGGGCCGTGAGAGCGCTATTGGCTCTGGCGTTGTTTTGTTGCGTACCGGCTCGCGCGGGCGTCGTCGCCTCCGTCGAGAGCGCGGTCGCTCCGGCCGTGCCCTCCGCGATCATGCCGGTCACCGCACCCGCCGGCTCGGGCCTCGCGACCTCGATTCTGGGCGGCGTCGATCTGCGCGGCTCGATCCCGCTTCTGCCGTCTCCCGTCCCCGGCCTCGTTCCGGCGCTGAACTTCGTCGGCGAAACCCCGGCGCCCGCGCCGCAGGCCTCGCCCGAGGTGGTCGCTCCCTCGGCCAAGCCCGCACCCATCGCCAAGCCGCTGGCCGTCGTGGCCGCGACCCCGTCCGACAAGACGCCCGCCTTGCCCGGCAAGACCTCTCCAGGTTCGTCTCTGCCCGCTTTCGCGCGCGACCGGAAGAGCGTTCAAGACGCTCCCGGCACGACGCCCGCCGTTCGGGGCGAGAGCGTCGGAAATGTCGAGCATCCCTTCTCCGACGCCGCGTCGCTCGAGCACGCGCTTCCCGAGACCGCCGCCGGCGCCGGCCGACGCTTCTTCGATCAAAGCCGCGGCGGCCGCGGCACGATCGGCGGCCGCTCGAATAAGACCGGCCGCGTCGATCCGGCGAATTATTCCGCCGACGCAATATCCGTCGAAGGCGACTCTTCGGCGCAGCCATCCGCGCACGGCGTCGCCGTAAGCTCCCCTCGGTCCGGGGGCGCCTCCGGACTGCGTAACTCCGGCTCGATCGTCCCGGCGGTGGGGGAAGAGATGCGCGACGCCGTGGCGGGCGCTCCGATTGCCGCGGCGCCGGCTCCGGGCGCCGTCTCCTTCTTCCGTTCCGCCGCGCCCAACGGCGAGCTGGTTCCGGGAAATGCCGGCGC
>JAYTIP010000012.1:0-4398 GCA_043731745.1 Elusimicrobiota bacterium
CACGCAGTCGACGCGCATGGCGACGATCGGCGAGGACAGCTTTCGCCGCTACTCCGTGCCGGCCGAGCTCTCGTTTGAATACCCCAAAATGCTTCAGCCGCGCGACGGATGGAAGGAGGATGTCCCCACCTTGTCCTTCACCCTCGACGACGGCTCGCCCGGCAAGCCCGTGTCGATTACGATCACGAAGATCGAGCCTTCCCAGCCCACCTTCGTCGACATGAACGCCGCCATTTTGAAGGACAAGGAGTGGCAGACCGCCAACGACGGCGGCTCGGTGCCGGTGGCCGGAGTCAAGGCGAAGATCACCTTCGTCGCGGGAGAGTCCAAGACGGCCTATGTTCCCCTCCCGGGCGACGCATATTACACCGTCGTTTACAGCGCCCCGGTCGATGCCTATGAAAATTATCTCGCGGCCTTTAATCGCCTGCTCAAGACGATGAAGATCGTGCGGAGGGGCAAGTGATCGAACCGCGCGACGAAGGCGCGGTGCGCATACTCACTCTTACTCGGCCCCCCGGTAACACCTTAAGCCTGGCCGTCCTCGCCTCGTTGCGCGCGGAAATCGGACGGGCGGCGCTCGACCCCAAGGTGCGCGCTCTCGTGCTCGCTTCCGGCCTGCCTAAATATTTTTCGAGCGGCCTCGACATCGACGAGATCATGGCGTTGCCTGAGAGCGAACGCCCCAAGGCGTTTGAGGCGTTGCTCGGTTGCTATCGCGAGCTGCTCGCGGCTCCCAAGCCCGTCGTGGCCGCCCTCAGCGGCGCGTCCTTGCTCGGCGGCTGGATTATCGCGATGGGCTGCGACTGGCGCGTCATGGCCGAGGAGTCGGGTAAGGCGGCGCTGTCGGAGATCCGCTTGGGCCTGACGCCGACTCCGGCTTTGGTGACGCGCCTTTCGGCGCTCGCTTTAGATCCGCGCGTGGTCAAGGAGATGGTGCTGCGCGGCAAGACCTTGCGCGCCCCGGAGGCGTTCGCCGCCGGGCTGGTGGACGAACTGGCCCCCGAGGCGGAGGTCGGCGCGCGCGCGTTTGCGCTGGCGCGCAAGCTCTCGAAGTCGGCTCCCGCCGCGTTCGCGTCGCTTAAAAAAGGGCTCAACGCGCCGTTTCTCGACGAGGGGCTGTGGACGCGCTCCTTGACGGAGTTCTCGATTTTGATCGCCGGGCCAGAGGCGCGCGAGGGCATGGCGGCGATGCGCGACAAGCGCCGGCCGCGTTGGGAGGACTGATGTACGACAAGAATCTGCTCAAAGGCAAAATCGCCGTGGTCACGGGCGGTGGCACGGGCATCGGCAAAGCCGTCGCCACGGCGCTGGCGCTGCACGGCGCGGACGTGGCGCTCGCTTCGCGCGACGGCGAGCGCCTGGACGCGGCCGCGGCCGAGATCGTCAAGCTCACCGGGCGCAAGGCCATCGGCGTCGCCACCGATGTGTCCGACCCCAAGGCCGTCTCCGCGTTGTTCGACGCCGTTGAGGAAAAGCTCGGACCCGTGACGATCCTGATCAACGGCGCCGCCGCGAACTTCGTGCGCCCGAGCGAGATGCTGACCTCGGTGCGGTTTCGCAAAGTCATCGACATCGTGCTCCACGGAAGCTTCAACTGCGCGATCGAGGCGGGCAAGCGCATGCTGCCGCGCGGCGAGGGGACGATCGTGAGCCTGCTCGCCTCCTACGCGTGGACGGGCGCTCCTGGTTTTCTCCCCTCCGCCTCGGCCAAGGCCGGCGTGCAGGCGATGACCAAGACGCTCGGCGTCGAGTGGTTCGGGCGCGGCGTGCGCGTCAACGCGGTGTGCCCCGGCCTCATCGACACGCCACAGTCGCGAGAGCGACTGTGGCCGGAAGAATGGATGAGCGACTTGCTGCTCGACTCGGTCCCCGGCCGCAAGTTCGGCACCGAGGAGGATGTGGCCAACGCCGTGCTCTTCCTGTGCGCGCCGCAGACCAAGTATGTCGCGGGCGAGACGCTCGTCGTCGACGCGGGCACCTCGGTCGGCGGGACGCCCTACCTGCGCTTCCTGGAGAAGGCGGGCGTTGTGCGCCGCAATAAAGCTAAGCAGAAATAAGAAGGGCCCCTCTTTCGAGGAGCCCTCCCCACCCACGGAGCGCGCGGCCTGAATAACTACGCGTGTTCGTGATGCTTGGAATTCGTCTCGACGAACGCCTGCTTGGCGGCCTTCGCGGCGGCGACGATGGCCTCCTTCTTCGCCAGCGACTCGTCCTTCACGGTGTGAAGGAGATCGGCCCCCTTCTCGCGCCGTTCCTTGAGCCAGTCGGCGAGGTTCTCGCGCGTCTCGCTACCAGAACGCGGCGCGAAGAGAACGCCCAGAGCGGCGCCGACCGCAGCACCGGTCACGAACAAAAGAGCTCCGCCAAACCCGTCGTTATCTCTACCCATGATGTTTTGCCCTCGCAAAGTTGAGTCTCGGTGATCGGCGCCATGCGCCGATGGGCCGAGTATAACCTCCGCGCGGGTTCCCGTCAAGTGGTCGCGGACGGAATATTTCATCGCGGTGCCAGGCTTTAAGCGGACGGATTCTTAGGCGCGAGCGCCGCCTTGGCCTCTTCGACGCGGACGCGTTCTTCCTCGAGGGTCTCTTCGCGCACATCGAGCGCGCGGCCGCGTTCGGCGAGCGCGCTTTCAAGGCTGCGCCGTCGAGCCGCGTGCGCTTTCTCGAGCTCGACGCGGCGTTCCTCGAGGGCTTTCGCGCGGTCGAGCTCGGCTTCCTCGAGATGGCGCGCGAGCTCGGCGGTGGCGGAGAGCTTGGCCTCTTCCATGAGGCGCGCGCGGTCGACCGCGCGAAGGCGGTCGCGTTCCGCGACCGCGGCGTGCAAGGACGCGGCTTCCTTTTCGACGAGCGCCAAAGAATCGGCGAGCGCGCGGCGGTCCGCCTCAAGCGCGGCGACGCGCGACTGCAGGTCCTTGACGCGCGAGGCGTCGGTGATGCGCGCCCGCTCGCTCTCGGCTTGGGCCTGGGCGAGGCGCTCCTGCAGGTCGACGAGGTCCTTCTGCAGGCCGGCGCGTTCGCGCGCGAGGTCCTCGAACGCCTTCTCGCGCACCATGCGAAGGTTTTCGTCGTGAGCGAGGCGGAGTTCGGCCAGGCGGGCTTCGTGCGCGGCCTGGCGCTCGCTCTGCTCGCGCGAATGGCGGGCGATGGCCTCGGCCTCCCGGCGGTCGGTCTCGGCGCGCTGATTCTTCTCGCGCGCGAGCGCCTCCCCCTCGATCTGCCGGCGCTGAAGCTCGAGGCGGGAACGACCTTCGAGCGCTTCAGTGGCAAACGACCGCCGCTGATCCTCTAAGGCCGTCTCGTAGCGCGCGATGAACTCGGCCTCGCGCAAAGCCCAACGCGAGTCCAAGTCCTTCTCCTTGCGCAGGTATTCCTCGCGCAGGGATTCCTTCCAGGCGCGGTGTTGGTCGGCGAGCGCGGCGGCGGAGCGCTCGAGCTCGGCGGCCTTCGCGCGGTGCGCCTCGTCGAGCGCGCGCTGGCGCTGATCGTACTGCTCCGACAGCGAGAACTTCTCGGCCTCGACGGTCTTGCGGTGCTCCTCGAGCAGGCGGCCGCGGCGCAGCTCGTGCTCGGCCTCGAGCGCGGCGACGCGCGACAGATACTCGTTCTGGCGGTTTTCCTCGCGCTTCTTCGCCTCGTCTTCCAGGTCGCGGCCGCGGGCCGCGAGCTCCACGAGGCGCTCCTGCAAAGTCTTGTCCATCTCCGCGCCCTTGCGCGACACGAAGTCGTCCTGCTGGCGCACGCGCTCGGCGTCTTTGCGGGCGCCCTCTTCGAGAAGTCGGGCTCGGTCCCGGCGGCCCTCGGCCTCGAGCTCCTCGATCTTGGCCTGGATTTGGCGCAGGCGTTCGGCGTGCTCGGCCTCAAGCAGCTTGTGCTTGTCGGCCCACGCGCCCTGAAGCGTCAAGCGCTCGGCGGCGAGCTCCGTGTCCACCTTGGCGAGCAGGCGGGCTTCCTTCTCGGCCCAGGAGGCCAAGAGACGGCGCTCGTCGGCGGCGTAATGCGCCTCGGACTCGGCGCAACGTTTTTCGTGGTCGTCGGCGAGCTCGCGCGTGCGGCGCGCGAGCAGGTCCTCGACCTCCTTGGCTCGATCGGCGATCTGGCGCGCGCGCTCCTCGAACTGCTTCTGCACGGCCTCGTCGAGCTTGGCGCGCGACTCCTTGGTCTTCGCCCACAGGCCGGTCTCGAGCTCGGACCACCGCGCCTGCAGTTCGGCCTCGCGCGCCTGGTAGCGGCGGACGAGATCGCCTTCCTTGAGCTGGAAGGCCTTGACCATCTCTTCCTCGCGCGCCTTGAGGCCGAGCTCCCGGTCTTGCGCGATCGCCGCGAGGGACATCTTGTTTTCCTCGAGCTCGCGCTTGAGGGCGGCGATTTCCCGATCATTGTCGGCGATCTCGAG
>JAYTIP010000013.1:0-2524 GCA_043731745.1 Elusimicrobiota bacterium
CGATCTTCTTTATCAGCGCGAATACGACGCCTGGCGCGCGGCCGGGGTGGTCGTGCACGTGCGTACCACGCGCGCCGAAGGAGGAGCGCGGTGGACGGCGGAGAGCGTCTTCGCCGCAGCCGCCGACAAGCAGGCCGTCTATTACATCTGCGGACCCAACAAGATGGTGCAGGAGTTGCGCGACGGGCTCCAGCTCCTGGGCGTGCCGGCCGAGCAGGTGCGTACGGAGAAATGGGGCGACTACACGGACTTATTTTGAATCACGCCAAGTTATCCACAGGACTTTCAGCGCTGAAAGCGCTGGGGATAAGTCAGGCATGAAGCTGGTATTGGCGTCGGCCTCGCCGCGACGGCGCGCCATCCTGCGCGCCGCCGGGATCAAATTCACCGTCGACCCGAGCGGCGTCGATGAGAACATCCGCGAGCGCAATCCACGACGGCTCGTGGTGAAATTGGCCAAGCTCAAGGCCCTCGATGTCTCGCGGCGGCACCCCGATCGGCCTGTCCTGGGCGCCGATACGCTCGTAGTTTGCTGCGGTGAAATTTTGGGGAAACCAAAACATTTGAAAGACGCGGTACGGATGATCACGCTGCAATCCGGACGGATGCAGCGCGTCTACACCGGAACGGCGCTCGTGTTCCGCGGTCGCGTCTATACCGACTGCGCGGTGACGAAAGTGTACGCGCGCCTTTTGGACGCCGCTCGACTTCGTCGCTTAGCGGGGAAGCACATGGACAAGGCGGGCGCCTACGCGATTCAAGATCGCAAGGATCCGCTGGTCTCCAGAATCGTCGGCGACCGGGATAACGTCACCGGCCTGCCGATGCGCTCCGTCAGACTTCTTCTGGCTCGGCTACGGGCACGCTGAAGTAGAAGCGCGCCCCGTGCGGGACGGCGTCGCCGACGCCGATCAGGCCGCCGTGGCGGTTGATCACCTTGTCGCACAACGCCAGGCCCAGGCCCACGTTGCCCACGTGGCGCTTCATGTCTTTCTGGAAGAACTTGAGGAAGATGTGCTCGCGCGCCTCGGGGGGGATGCCGGGGCCGGAGTCGCTGACCTCGACCTGAACCCCACGCGCAATTCCGAGCGACATCTCGCGGACGTTTATTAGGATACGCCCCCCTGGGGGCGTATGTTCGACGGCGTTGTGCACGAGGTTATCGAGCACCCGCCGCAGGAGCGCGGGGTCGCCGAACACCGGCGGAGGAACCTCGTCTGGAACCGTCAGCTCCAAGGTCTGCTTGCGGTCGGCGACGACGAGGCCGAAGTCCTTCGCGCAGGACTTCGCGAGCGCGCCGAGCTCGACGAGCTCCTGATTTTGCAGGCCCGTCATCTCCTCGAGCTTCGCGAGCTGGAGCACGTCCTCGACCATGCGTTGCAGGCGGTTCGTGGACATCTCGAGCAGTTCGAAGGTGCGGTTGTGATCGCGCTTGCCCGCCTTGCCCGCCACATCGGAGAGGAGCGCGATGCCGGACTTGATCACCGTCATCGGGGTCTTGAGGTCGTGGACGAGCATCGCGGAGAGCTCGCGCTTCTCGGTCTCGAGCGCCAGGCGCCGGCGCGTCTCGGCCTTGAGCGTCACGCCCATGCGGTTGAACGCCGCGATGAGGCGCGAGAGCTCGTCGCCGCCGTCGTCGCCGCCCAGGCGGCGGAAGTTCTTGGGGTCGGCGGCCATCGCCTCGAGGCGGCCGACGAGGCGCTCCAGGCGCTCGCCCGCGAACAGGCCGATGAGCCAGGCGATCAAGGTGATGGCGAGAAAGGACATGACGCCCGCGGCCACGCCGCGCGCGCCGATGTCGTCGAGCCGCTTCTCGAGGTCGTCGGTGCTGAAGCCGACCTGGACCACGCCCTTGCCGCGCGGGCCGAGGTCGACGGGCCCCTCGACGTCGTAAATGCCGTCGTCGACTTGCGCCAAGCGGCGCCAGGGCTTGGATTCTCGCCCGATGAGCTTGGGGTCCTCGGAGCTGCCGACGAGGCGCTTGCCCTTGCGGTCGCGGATGACGATGGTCGCGATCCGCGCTTGACGCAGCAGCTCGGTGAAGTGCTTGCCCACTTCGCCCAGGCGTCCCTGGCGGGCCTCCGATTGGACGACCGCGCGCACCGCCGTGAGCGTCACGCCGCCCAGGTGTTCGGCCTGGACATACGCTTCGCGGCGCGAGGAGCGCACGCCGAGAATCACGAGGCCGCCGGCGACGATGCCTCCGGAGACCGCGAAGACGAGAGCGAGGCGATAGCTGAGGCCGAGGCGCATGATGGGGACCTGGCCCATTCTACGAATTTCGGCTATACTTGGCGCGCATGACCCCCGCGCTCTGGGCGCTGCGCGCCGCCAATATACTGCTCGTCCTGGCCGCCGCCTGGCTGGGCGCGCGCGGCAAGGCCGTCAGCTTGGGCGCACCCGCGGTCGTCGCCTTGGCCCTCGTCATCGCCGACGGAGTCGTTTCTTTCACGGGGCGGCCCCCGGGCGCCAAAGCGCGCAAAGCGGCGCTCGCGGGCTTTACCCTCGCCGACATCCTGCTCGT
>JAYTIP010000014.1:0-4701 GCA_043731745.1 Elusimicrobiota bacterium
CTCGTCGCCGGCGAGCAAGTGCGCCTGCAGGGCGCGCCGCAAGGTGTCGTCGCCGCCCGCGAGCGCGTGCGCGCGCGCCGCGGCGTCCGCCGCCTTCGCGGCGCGGCCGGAAAGAAACTCGGCATCGGCGAGCCTCAGCCACAACGAGGGATTCTGCGGCTGTTCGCGCAGCGCCGCCGCGAACGCGGCCGCGGCCTGACGCGGCTTATTTGCTTGAAGCAGGCGCTCGCCGTCAGCCACGGACGCGGACCTCCTCGGCGGCGGAGTCGAACGACGCGACGGGAAAGGCGCCCGACGCCTCGTTCACCGGCGCGGCCGTCCAGCCCGAGTCCTCGTCGCGGCGCCAGCCGAGAGCGCGCGCGCCGGCGCTCATCGCGTGCGAGATCGGAGTGATGCCCGGCAGGACCACGACCTCGACGCCGGCCTTCGCGGCCGCCGCGAGAACCTCGCGAGCGAAGGTGGAGGTGACGGTCGGATGGCCCCACACCGCCAAGCCGCACAAGCCTTCGCGCGCGGCGGCGACGACGGTGGCGGCGTCGCGGGCGGCCTTCACGGGCCCCGTGCGACGGGCGAGCCAGGCGCGCGTCGCGGGCTTCGCGTCTGAAAAACGGGAGACGCAGCCCGACAACGCGGCCAGCGCTTCCAAAGTGGTCTCGCGTTGAGGATCACAGCCGAGACCGCAGATCACGAGCATCCCCGTCATGCCGCCATCATATCAGTTCAAATTGACGAAATCTCCTCATAAATCAAAGAGTATTTGCCCGTCATAACCTCTTGACAAAGCCTCTCAGCGGGGCTATCCTACGGGGAATCACGGTCGGGAGGTCATACATGAACTTTGCGCGCGCCGCCATCATTGCCTTCCTCCTCCTCTCCGTCTCGCAGGCTCAAACCGTCCTTCAGTCCCAAGACGCGTCCGCGCGCGGGGCCCAGCCCGGCGCCGCGCAGGCGTCTTTCGACGAATCCTCCCGGATCTTCGAGGGCTACACCGCGCACTTTCAGTCGATCGCCATCTCCGGCGACGGCAAGCTCATCCTCTCCGGCGACCGCGAGAAAAACGCCGCTTTGTGGGACTTCAAGACGGGCAAGCTCATCCGCTTGTTCAAGGGGCACACCGACCGCATCTTCTCCGTGGCGCTGTCTCCCGACGGCAAACGCGCGCTGACCGGCAGCTGGGATAAGACGATCCGCATCTGGGACACGACGACGGGCGAGACCGTGCGCGTGATCAAGACCGAGGCGCGCGAGGTGTTTTCCGTCGCCTTCTCCCCTGACGGGAAGCTGGCGCTCTCCGGAAACCGCGACAACACCGTGCGCCTGTGGGACCTCGACACCGGCAAGCTCGTGCGCACCTTCACCGGCCACACCGGGCCGGTCATCAGCGTCGCCTTCTCCCCCGACGGCAAGACCGCCGTCTCGGGCAGCTACGACAAGACGGCCCGCGTCTGGGACGTCGCGACGGGCAAGCTCCTCAACACGCTCGAAGGCCACGTGCACTGGGTCGTGGCCGTCGCCGCTTCCCCGGACGGCAAGCATGTGCTCTCGGGCAGCACCGACGACACGCTCAAGCTCTGGGACATCAAGTCCGGAAAGCTCGTGCGCACCTTCTACGGCACGATGAAAGGCCTCATCCGTTGCGCCGCGTTCTCCCCCGACGGCCGCTACATCATGTCCGGCAGCGAGTTGCGCATGCTCCGCCTTTGGGAGACCGCCACCGCCAAGGTGGTCCGCAGCTACCACGGCCACACCGGCGACATCCACTCCGTGCTCTTCACGCCCGACGGGCGTTGGGGCGTCAGCGCGTCCGACGACATGAAGATCAAGGTGTGGTCCACGCCGTTGACGGAGCTGAAGGCCCACCCTTGAGCCGCCGGGCGCGCGCGGGGCTCGTTCTCTGCGCGCTCCTGTCTGTCATTGCGCTCGCGCGCGGCCAGGACAACCCCGATCGCTCGCGCCCCGACAAGGTCGCGCTCGGACGCCTGCTCTTCTTCGACAAGCGCCTCTCGCGCGACCAGACGGTCAGCTGCTCAAGTTGCCACGATCCGCACAAGGGCTGGACGGACGGCCTCCCCGTCTCGATCGGCGTCGGTCATAAGAAAGGCAAGCGCAACGCGCAGACCATCCTCAACGCGGTCATGTACTATAAAGGGTCTTCGGGACATAGCTTGTTCTGGGACGGGCGTGCGTCGTCCCTCGAGGAACAGGCCATTCACCCCCTCCTCAACCCCGAGGAGATGGCCACCTCCAAAGACGCCGTGATCAAGACCATCTCGTCCATCGACGGCTATCATCCTTATTTCCGCCGCGCGTTCGGGACCGACGGGGTGGACATCGACCGGGTCGGCCGCGCGATCGCCGAGTTCGAGAAGACCTTGGTTTCGATGAACGCCCCGTACGACCGATACGACGCCGGAGACAAGACCGCCATCTCGACCGACGCCGCGGCGGGTTTCAAGCTGTTCATCGGCAAGGGAACCTGCACGGCCTGCCACTCGAGCGCGTTGTTTTCGGATGTGGACTTCCACAACATCGGCGTCGGGCAGGACAAGAAGCCCCCGGACATGGGCCGCTTCGAGGTGACGAAGGAGGACCGGGGGCGTGGCGCGTACCGGACGCCGACCTTGCGCAACCTGCGGTATACCGGCCCCTACATGCACGACGGCTCGCTCAAGACTTTGCGCGAGGTCGTCGACTTCTACGACAAGGGCGGGATCGAAAACGAATGGCTCGATCCCGACATACAACCCCTGCACCTGACCGAGCAGGAGAAGCGCCAGCTGATCGCATTTATGGAAGCTCTCAACTCCGACCCGCTCGAGACGGATCCGCCTAAGGAGTTCCCGCGCTGACGCGGGTACGCAGCCAGGCGATGAACGCCCGGCGGCGCTCCATATCTTCGACCGCCGCACCCTTGAGCTCGTTGAGCTTCCGCTCGGCCCGGTCGACGAGCTCAGGCGAGGGTTTGCCGCCGCACCCGAGCTTTCGCACGACCTCCCCGTAAGCGCCGCAGGTTTGAGGTGTGCGCTCGGTCTGCATGCGGCAGTACATCGAGTCGCCGCACGACGCGCCCTCGCGCAGGGCGTGGCGCAGCGCGTAAAGCCCCTGACAGCGGTCGAGCTTCACGGGCGGGTTCTTGATCGTCGTACAGAGCTTGAGGTCCTGGCCGTGCGCGTAGCGGAAGCGGTTGACGCACTCGCCGACGTCGGTCGAGTAGCGGTACACGGCCATGGCCTTCTCGCAGGTCGCCTTAAGGTCGGCGCCGCGCACCGAGTAGTCGGCGATGATCCCGCAGCCCTCGCGAAAGGCCCCCGGCTTGAAGGGGCCGCCGTCGAACGGATCGCGCCAGCGGTAGTAGTTTTCGGCGATACAGCGCAGCGGTGAGTCGGGCGTACCGGAGAGGCGCGCCACATCCGCGTTCCACATGAGGAAGTTATGGCGGCAGCGGTAGGCGGGCGGATAGGAGACGTTCTTAAAGGCCGGTAAATCCAGGACCTTGCACGCGGTCGGGCTGCCGAGCACGCGCGCCTGGCAGGCGAAGTAGTCCTCGAGCGGCTTGGTTCGCTCGGTGGCCGAGCTGAGGTCGCAGGAACCGACGTCGGCGTCGAGCGTCGCCTGCGCGAGGTCAATATCAACCGAGGAGAACTCGGCTCCGGGCAAGGCTTCCGCGCTTCCCCCCACGCCGAGGGCAGAGGCCAGGTCCTGGCGCCGCGTTTCCAGACGGCGCAATTTTTCCGCTAACGGGTGCTCGGGACCGCCGCGCACGGCCTCCCGGCCCATGAGATCGGAGGCCTTCTCGAGAAGAACGGACAGGTCGGAGTGAAGCTTCCACGCGTAGTCGCGGTTGAAGCGCCCGCACCAAGCCGCCTTCGCCGTCTCAAGCGCCGGGCCGCAGTCGCGCGCGGCGGGCTTCGCCTTAAACGCGGCGATCTCCCGGCAGCGCGCGCGGACGACCTCGGATCGCAGGCCGTCGCACAGCGCGGGGTCTTCGGCGAAGAACCAGCGCACGCGCCGCTCGCACTCCGCTTCGGCCACCGGCGGGGCGAACAGCGGACCGATCTTCGCGCAGGTCTTCGCCGCGTCGTCGCGTCCGGCGCGATGCTCCTCGAGCGCCGCGCACGCGGCCTTCCAGCCGTCGGGCCGGAAGGGCCCCTCGTCTCCGGGCCAGCGATAGGAGTTCTCCTCGAGGCAGCGCTTGGTGAAATCCTTCCCGTCGCCGAGGCGCGAGCGATCGAACGCCCAGGTCCGGTAATCGCGGCCGCACAGGTAATGCGCGGGCAGGCCTTGGGCCGGGCCGGCCGGCGACTCGAGCGGCGCGCACAGGGTCGGATCGTCCGCTTCAAGGGCTTTGCAGGCGAGATGGGACGCGAGCCCGTCGCGCAAGGCGGGCAAAGCCGCAAGCGCCGCCGCCGGAACGCGCGAGACCGGCAAGGTCTCGGCTCGGCATTCCTTCTCGGCGGCGGAGGGATTCTTGACGGCGGCCAGCACGCGGCCGATCTCGTCGACGGAGGCCTGAGCCATGTCGAGCTGAGCCTCGAGCTCGGCGGCCGCGGAAGCGCGCGCCAGGAGCAGCGCCATCAGAATGAGCCTCACGAGCCGAGCCGCCCCTTCCAGGACGCGAGGCTCGCGGCGCGCGCCCCTCGGCGCGGAGCGGCGATGCGGTCGAGCACGCGAACGGCCTGGTCGAGATCTTTACGCAGAACC
>JAYTIP010000015.1:0-3487 GCA_043731745.1 Elusimicrobiota bacterium
GGCGGCGTCCTTGCGCGGCCTCGACCGGCTGCGCGCCAAATTGGAGGCCGTCGCATGAAAAAATTCTGGTTCATCCTCGCCGTTCTCTATGGGACTTACTGGTACGCGAGCAACCGCTTCAACTTCGCGGACACCCTCGTCTACGCCAAAAAGAATCCCCAGGCGTCCTGGGCGCCCGCCGCGGACTATTATGTCGGCCTGGTCTACTATCAGCGCGCTGAGTACCAGAAGTCGGAGGACGCTTTCACCCAGCTACTCACCGATTACTCCACGGGCCCCTACACCACGCGCGGCCTCATGCGCCTCGCGTCGGCGGCCGAGGAAAACCGGCACTTCGATATAGCCCGCCAATCCCTGCAGCGGCTGATCGAAGAGTTTCCCG
Organism: Elusimicrobiota bacterium; assembly: GCA_043731745.1. Taxonomy (GTDB): domain Bacteria; phylum Elusimicrobiota; class Elusimicrobia; order UBA1565; family UBA9628; genus GWA2-66-18. The sequence continues at coordinate 383 of JAYTIP010000015.1, forward strand.
ACGACAAGAACCGCACCGCCGCGGAGCAGAAAATGGAGATGATTAAATTCAAATGAGCGAGACACTTCCCTTTTCCCGCCTCGTTTCCGCGGCCATGGAGCGGCGCGGCCTGGGCTTGCGCGAGCTATGCAGACGGGCGAAGCTCGATCCGTCATTCCTGTCCAAGGTCCTCGCGGGCAAGCGCAATCCTCCCGCCGAGGAGGAAGTCCTGCGCCGCCTGGCCGGAATTCTCGAAACCGACGCCGTCGAGCTCTTCGTGGCCGCCGGTCGGATTCCGTCGGAGTGGCGTAACCTGTCTTCCAACAAAGAGCTTCTCCGTCGCGTCGACGCGATGGCGTCTTCCACTGTTCATCGCGCGCCCCATCCGTTGCCGTTCAAATCCGTTGCTTCTCCGAAATCCTCCACGCCCGCTGCCTACACTCGAAAGCCGTTTAATGAGGAACTGCTCTAATCGTGGCCGTGTCGTCGTCGTTGTCGTTGGTCTGGTCGCAGCGGCAGCGGTGGGCCGCGCGTTTAAACGCCGCGACGCCTCCGCGCAGGGCTTGGTCGATCCTCGAATCCTTGGGCCCCGAAGGTCTCCCCAAGTCGTTCGACGTTGATTGGGCCCGCGTCAGCGCGGCGAAATTAGAGGACGTCGCTTCGTGGCGCCGCGCCGCGCTGTCTTTCGACGCCGCCAACGAAGAGCGCCGCTGCGCCGACATGGGGGCTCGTTTGATCGTTCGCGGCGATCCCGACTATCCCGACCTGCTCGCGTCGATCCACGACCCCCCGCTCGTTCTCTATGTCTTGGGTGAATTGAAGGGGGAAAATCCCATCGCCTTCGTCGGCTCGCGGTTTCCGACGCCCTACGGCCGCCGCATGGCCCGCCAGTTGGCCGGCGAATCCGCCCGAGGCGGCGCGATCGTCGTCAGCGGCCTCGCGCGAGGCATCGACGCCGAGGCCCACCAGGCGGCGCTCGACGCCAAGCGCCCCACCTGGGCCGTGCTGGGCTCCGGCCTGGCGCGCGTTTACCCCACTGAAAACCAGTCCATGGCCCGCCGCATTGTCGCGGAAGGCGGCGCGGTCATCTCGGAACGCCCCCTCGACACGCCGCCGACCGGCGATGTGTTCCCTCGCCGCAATCGCATCGTCTCCGGTCTGTCTTGGGTCACGGTCGTCGTGGAGGGCCGGCACAAGTCCGGCTCGCTCATCACCGCCAAACTGGCCTTAGACCAGGGCCGCGAAGTGCTGGCCGTGCCCGGGCCGCTCGATTCGGCTTTGGGAGAGGCCCCGCACTCCTTGCTCCAGGCGGGAGCCCGCGCCGCCGTCAGCGCTCAGGACATCCTGGGCGCCTTGCCGGACGGCCTTCAACGGCAGGCCCGCAACCTGCCGCCCCGGCCGGTGATGCCCGTTGAGCCGCCGACGGGGGAAGAGGCCTCGGTTCTGGCCTTGCTGGGCTCCGACGCCCTCTCCTTAGATGAACTGGTCCAGCTCTCGGGGCTTGACACGACCCGTATTTCCTCTATAATGTTCGGGCTGGAAATAAAGGAAAGAGTACAATCAGTGCCTGGACAAAGATATGCCCAAAAAGAAGCCCGCTGAAAAGAAATCCTCGAAAGCCCCGAAGATCCTAAAGGAAGCCGCCAAGGCTCCCGCTGCGGAGGCGGTCGAGGAAAAGGCCTCTAAGGCCGCTAAAGCGGCGAAGCCTAAGGCGAGTAAAGGGTCCAAGGCCGTCCGCACCGGCCCCAGCCTCCTGGTCGTCGAGTCGCCGGCCAAGGAAAGAACGATTTCCCGCTTCCTTAAGAACGAATTCGTGGTCAAGTCCTCCTTCGGCCATGTCCGCGACCTGCCCGTGCGCAAGATCGGCGTCAACGTGGACGACGACTTCGCCCCGCAGTATGTCGTGTTGCCCCGCGCGAAGAAAATCCTGGCCGAGTTCAAGTCCTTGGTCTCCAAGGCCGCCTTCGTCTACCTCGCGACCGACCATGACCGCGAGTGAGAGTCCATCGCGTGGCACTTAGTCGACATGCTCAAGCTCAAGCCCGACCAGGTCAAGCGCATCACCTTCCACGAAATCACGCCGACCGCGATCAAGGCCGCCATCGCCGAGCCGCGCTCGATCGACGAGAACCTCGTGCACGCGCAGCAAGCCCGCCGCGTCATCGACCGCCTCGTCGGCTACAAGCTTTCGCCCCTGCTGTGGGCGAAGATCCAGTCGGGTCTCTCGGCCGGCCGCGTGCAGTCCGTCGCCGTACGCCTGCTCGCCGAGCGCGAGCACGAGATCAAGGACTTCGTCTCCGACGGCTACTGGACGCTGACGGCGGCTCTCGAGAAAAACGGCGCGCCGCCCGTCTTCGACGCCAAGCTGTCCATCTGGAAGAAGGAGAAGGTCGAGACGACGCGCACCTATGACCTTTTTTCCGAACAGTACCGCGTCAAGGCGACGACGCTTCGCACCGCCGAGGACATGGATGTCGTGTCCAAGACCGTCCAGGGCGGGACCTTCAAGGTCGTCAAGGTCGAGAAGAAAGAGGTGCGCCGCCGTCCGCCGCCCCCGTTCTCCACCTCGACGCTCCAGCAGGCGGCCTCGCAGAAGATGGGCTTCGCCGCCGAGCGCACGATGCGCATCGCGCAGTCCCTCTACGAAGGCGTCGACTTGGGCGGCAAGGACCCGGCTGGTCTCATCACCTACATGCGCACCGACTCCTTCTCGATCGCCAAGACCGCGGCCGAGGAGTGCGCCAACTTCGTTCAAGAGACTTACGGTGTCAGCTATCGCCCCGCCGAGCCGCCGACCTACCAGACCAAGTCGCGCGGCGCCCAGGAAGCCCACGAAGCGATCCGTCCGACGAGCGTCCTGCGCACCCCCGACGAAGTCCGCAAGTTCCTCAACCCCGACCAGATCCGGCTCTATGAGCTGATCTGGAAGCGGTTCGTCGCCTCGCAGATGATCGAGGCCACCTATGACACCGCCTCGGCCGACATCGAGAACGGCGAGTCCCTGTTCCATTGCACGGGCCGCACGCTCAAGAGCGAAGGCTTCCTGCGCGTGTACCGCGACGCCCCCAAGGGCGACGAGGAGCCCGACGAGGAAGTCGAAGAGGAGGGCAGCCGCCTGCCCCCGCT
>JAYTIP010000016.1:0-10124 GCA_043731745.1 Elusimicrobiota bacterium
TTTTCCTTTTTTGGCTGGGGTTGTGGTCGGTCATGACGGTCGGGGCGGGGATCGTGGCCGGCCGTCACGTCGATTATTGGATCACAAAGGCCGACAACCAGGTCATGCTGACCAAGATGACCCGCCTGGCCCAAGAGATGGACCGCGCGCGCTACGCTTTGGACCAGGCCCGGAGCACCGACCGCCAGCTGCGCGGCCTGCTCACCATGTCGGTCAACCGCGATCCCATCGAGGCCGCCACCGGCGTCGGCGGACCGACCTTGGCCGACCGTCTCAATTTGGGCCGCATGCTCAACGGCAGCGCGGCCGACATCCGCCAGTCCGACTGGCACCGCGAGATCGCGCGCCTGCGCCACGACGCCGAGGGGCGCCTGGCGAGCTTCCAGGAGATCGGCTGGTACGTGGGCAATCAAAAGAGCCTGCGCAACGCCACGCCGAACCTGTGGCCCACGAAGGGTTCGATCACCTCCTTGTTCGGCTATCGCTTCTCCCCGATGCACCGCGGCGAGGCCGGCGGTGAGAGCGCGGGCGACAACGGCGAGTTCCACGCCGGCGTCGACATCGCCAACGCCGCCGACACGCTCGTGCAGGCGACGGCCGACGGCACGGTCCGCTTCTCGGGCTGGTCGCACGGCTACGGGAACATGGTCGTCATCGACCACGGCTACGGCGTCAGCACCTTGTACGGCCACACCTCGAAGGCGCTCGTGAAGGCCGGCGACCGCGTCGTGCGCGGCCAGGTGATCGGCTACATGGGCACCACCGGCCGCTCCACGGGCGCGCACCTGCACTACGAGGTGTGGCGCCAGGGCAAGCCCGTCAACCCGATGTCCTACCTGAAGGTCGGCCCCGGGCCGGATCTTCTCGGCTTCCTGCCGCGCGAACCGAAGGCGCGTTCCTGATGTTCGGAGAAAAGGGCGGCCGCGGGGATGCGCGCGAAGGCATGACGCTCATCAGCGAGGACGCGTTCTTCCACGGCTCGCTCGTGGTCAAGGGGTCCCTTCGCGTCGAGGGGGCCTTTGAAGGCGACATCTCCGACGCCGTCGACGTCGAGGTCGGCGGCAAAGGCCGCGTGACCGGCAATATCGCCGCCGAGGCGATCGTGATCGCCGGCGAAGTCAACGGCGACATCGTGGCCTCCCGCTCGCTCGAGATTCTCCCCAGCGGCCGCGTGAGCGGCGACATCCGCTGCCCGAAGATCAAAATCGACGAGGGCGCCTTCTTCGACGGCACCTGCTCCATGGGCGCCGCCGACGACAAACCCCGCCGGCGCCGCACGCGCGCCGATTCCGACGCGGCTTCGGCCGCGGATCCCATCGCTTAAAAGGACCCCAGCCCATGATCTCGTTCCTCCGTCGTCACCAGAAGAGCATCTTCGTCGCGACCATCTCCGTGTTCCTCTGCGGAAGCTTCGTCGGCTTCGGCGGCGTGTGGTTCACCAGCCGCGACAGCGACGGCGCCGTCGCCCGCATCGGCGGCAATAAAATCCCGGCGGCACGCTTCCTGCTGCGCGTCAATCAATACGCCGACGCGCTTCGCGCCAAGGGCACCGAGGTCGACGACACGATGATGGCGCGTCTTCGCCGCGAGATGCTCAACGACATGATGATCGAGGAGATGCTCGCGATCAAGGCCGACGAGCTCGGCCTGAAGGTCACCAACGACGAGCTCTCCCGCGACATTCGCGCGACACCCGCCTTCCAGCGCAACGGCCAGTTCGACCAGGACGCCTACTTCCAGCAGGTGCGCGCGCTGTTCCGCGAGACGCCCCAGGAGTACGAGCGTTCGCGCCGCAAGTCGATCAAGAGCGGGCGCGTCAAGCAGTTGCTGTACCGCACCGCCAAGGCACCGCCTGCCGAGGTGGACGCCGCCTACGCGCAGGCCTTGAAGACCGCTCCCAAGAAGGACGCCGCCAAGATCACCAAGGAGGGCGTCGCCCAGAACCTCCAGCAGCAGCGCGCCGTCGAGCTGATCAACCAGTGCCTGCGTCAGATGTCGACGACCGTCGAGCACCAGATCTTCCTCGACCGCATCGAGGGCGCGGGGGCCGCGTCGTGAGCGACATCCTCGTCGTCGGCTCCGTGGCGCTCGACTCCGTCAAGACCACCGCGGGCAAGAGCGTCGAGGCTCTCGGCGGCTCGGCCACCTACTTCTCGCTCTCCGCGAGCTACTTCACCCGCGTCGCCCTCGTCGGCGTCGTCGGCGAGGACTTCCCGCGCGAGCACAAGCGTACGCTCGACCGTCGCGGCGTCGACCTCGAGGGCCTGAAGGCCGTCAAGGGCAAGACCTTCCGCTGGTCGGGCAAGTACGGCAAGGACGCCTCGAACGCCGAGACGCTCGCGACCCACCTCAACGTCTTCAAGGAGTTCAAGCCCGTCCTCTCCGACGAGCAACGCCGCATGCCCGTCGTCTTCCTCGCGAACATCGACCCGGAGCTTCAAGCCGAGGTGCTGGCGCAGATGAAGAGCCCCAAGCTCGTCGCCTGCGACACGATGAACTACTGGATCGAGTCCAAGCCCGCGGCGATCAAGAAGCTCCTCGCGAAAGTCGACATCTTCTTCTGCAACGACCAAGAGGCCATGAGCCTCACCGGCGCGCCCAACGGCCTGCAGGCCGCCGAGATCCTCGCCGACTGGGGACCGTCGGTCGTCGTCATCAAGAAGGGCGAGCACGGCGCGGTGATGAAGGTCGGCCCCAAGTTCTTCGTGTTCCCGGCCTTCCCTCTCTCGCGCATCAAGGACCCGACGGGCGCGGGCGACACCTTCGCGGGCGGCTTCCTCGGCTACCTCGCTTCCACGGCCTCATTCGGGGATGTGTCGCATCTCAAGCGCGCGATGGCGTACGGCACGACCATGGCGTCCTTCAACGTGCAGGATTTCTCGACCAAGAACATCGAGGATCTCGATCGTGACGCGATCGACGAGCGCTTCCACGACCTCGCCGAGCGCATGTCGATCCCGCGCGCCGACGAGCTGGTCAAGTCCCGCCGCGCCGTTCCGGCGTGATCCGTCTCGAAGGGCTCGGCAAGAGCTTCGGGACGCACAAGGCCGTCGTCGACCTCAATCTCGAGGTCAAGCCCGGCGAGATTTTCGGCTTCCTCGGTCCCAACGGCGCCGGCAAGACCACCACGGTCAAGATGATGACCGGCCTTTTAAAGCCTACCACCGGCCGCGTCCTCGTCGGCGGCCAGGACATGGTCCTCGATCCGATCGCCGCCAAGCGCGCCATGGGCCTCGTCCCCGACGAGCCCTTCGTCTACCCCAAGCTCACCGGCGCCGAGTACCTGCGTTTTATCGGGGAGCTCTACGGCGTCGCCTTGCCCGACATGAAGAAGCGCGTGCCCGAGCTCTTGGAGATGTTCGAGCTGTCTCCGTGGGGCGGCGAGCTCTTGGAGAGCTATTCCCACGGCATGCGTCAGAAGCTCGTGCTCGCGGGCATTTTGCTGCACGATCCCAAGGTTTTAGTTCTTGATGAACCGATGGTCGGCCTCGATCCCAAGAGCGGGCGCCTGGTCAAAGACATCTTCCTCAAACTCGCACAGCGGGGCACCGCGATCTTCATGTGCACCCACGTCCTTGAGATCGCCGAGAAGCTGTGCGACCGCATCGGCATCATGATCGGCGGCAAGATGATCGCCTGCGGGACCCTCAGCGAGCTCCATGCCCAGTCGAAAAAAGAGGACAAGGATCTTGAGAGCATCTTCTTAAGCCTCACCGGCGGCGCCGAGTACTCGACCTTGCTCAAGTATTTGTAAATGCTCGCGACCTTGCTGCGCCGCCGCGCGCTGACCTTCACCAACACGATCGGCGCCTGGACGGGCTACGAGTGGGCCCGTAATGCGGCCTTCGGTTCGGCGGGCCTCGGTCTTTTATATGGCCTGCACTTCGGGTTCTGGCGCCTCCTCAAATATCTCGCCACCGTCGAGCTCATCGGCGTCCTGCTGACCTGGAAGCTCACCGCGATGCTCCTGCTGATGACGCTCTCCATGGTCGTCGTCTCGAGCCTGCTCACGGCGCTGACCACCTTGTTCTACTCCTACGACCTTAAGTTCCTGCTCAAGGCCCCGGTCAGCCTGCGCACCGTCTTCCTCGATAAGTCGCTCGAGAGCGCGTTCTTCGCGTCTTGGATGATCGGCCTGATCCTCGTTCCGTATGTCGCGGCGATCATGCGCGTCCAGCACCTGGGCTTGGCCTTCTTCGCCGGCTTCCTCGTCGCCGTGCCGCCGTTCCTGTTGCTCGCGGCATCGTTCGGCATCGGCTTCACCTTGCTGTTGCTCTATTTATTCCCGTCGTCGCGCACGCGCGACGTGGTGTGGGTGTTCTCAAGCCTGTCGTTGACCGTGACCTACGGCCTCGTGCGCTTCGCCGAGCCCGAGAAGCTGATCCGGCCCGACGCGCTCAAGGTCGTCGCCGAGTACCTCAATTTTTTGCAGGCCCCGACCGCGCCCTACCTGCCCTCCTGGTGGCTCGCCGAGGCCCTGCGCATGGCGGCGGGGGGCAACTGGTCGGGCTGGGCGGTGCGCGTGGGCGGGCTTTGGGCCGCGGCCTTCGCCGTCTACGCCGGGCTCGTGGCGCTCGCGGGAAAGATTTACTTCATCGGCTACAGCGGTGCCCAAGAGGGGGCGTTGCGCCGGCGCGAGCACCGCTTCACGCGGCTGCCCGAGCAGTTCTTTCTGAAAACCCGGACCTCGGCGGCCTTGCTTTGGAAGGAACGCACGACCTTCTTCCGCGATGTGAAGCATTGGTCGCAGATTCTTTTAATCATCGGCCTCGTGTTCGTCTACTTGTTCAGCATCCGCCGCCTACCGCTCGACTCCGCCGAGCTTCGCAGTCTGGTCTCCTTCCTCAACGTGGGCACCGCCGGCTTCGTGCTCTCCGCCCTCGGCCTGCGCTTCACCTTTCCCGCGATCAGCCTCGAGGGCCGCTCCTGGTGGGTCCTGCGTTCGGCCCCCATCGATATCGGCGGGATCATGCGCGAGAAGTTCCTGTTCTCCGCCGTGCCGATCGTCGCGATCTCGACGACCTTGGCCTTGATGACGAACTGGATCCTCGAGGCCGACCGGTTCACATCGTGGCTGTCCTTCTTCGCTTTGCTCACGGTCGGCCTCGCCATCTGCGCGATGGGCGTGGGCTTCGGCGCGCTGTTCCCGAACTTTCTCGTCGAGAACATCCATCAGATCGAGTCCTCGGTCGGCGGCTTCGTCTTCATGGCCGCCTGTCTCTTCTATGTCGGCCTGACCATCGCGGTGCTCGCGGCCCCCATGCAGATGCACTTCGCCGTGCGCTTCGGCACGGGCGTGTGGCACCCGGGCGTCGCGGCCTTCTCAGCCGGAGGCTGGCTTTTGCTCAACCTCGTCGCTTTCGTCGTGCCCTGGCAGCTCGGCCGCCGGGCCCTGGAGAATCATGAATAAACTTCTGCTCGCGTTCCTTCTGCTGTCGCCGGCCCCGTCTTTCGCGGCGGCGCCCCAGGTCGCCGTCGTCATCGACGACTTCGGCCTCAATTATAAAAAGACCCCGCCCGACGAGGAGTGGCTGGCCCTGCCCTCGACGATGACCTTCGCCGTCATGCCCGAGTCCCCGCGCACCAAAAAGATCGCCCCGATGACGCTCGCCGCGACGACGCCCAAAGAACTCATCATCCACTACCCGTTCGATCCCTTCCAGTCGCTCAAGATGAACAAGGAAGCGGTCGATCCCGAGGACGCGATCAAGATCGCAAAGCTCCTCGACAAGGCGATGAAGCAGATACCCAACGCCAAGGGCCTCAACAACCACCGCTCGTATCGCGGAACGATGAACCGCCCTCTGATGCACGCCTTCATGGCCTTGCTCAAGCCGACGGGGCTGTACTTCATCGACTCCAAGGTCTCCGAGAAGTCGGTGGCCTACGCCGAGGCGAAGCTCGCCGGCATCCCGGCGGCTATGAATTACATCTTCCTCGACACCGCCGAGCTGCACACTCAGGCGTTCTGCGCGAAAGGGCTCAAGTCCGCGGTCGCGCACGCGCGCAAGCACGGCTCGGCCGTCGCCATCGGCCACCACTACTTCCGCTCCACCTTCGACTGCCTCAAGGAAGAAATTCCCAAGTACGAGAGAGAAGGCGTGGTGTTCGTGCGGGCGTCGGCGCTCGCGCAGTGAGCTAGAGGGTTTCGCGCTTGGTGCGAGTGAGCGTGATCTCGAACATCTGCAGCGGCGCGCCCGGGATCGAGGCGTAAAGCCGCACGCGCAGCTCGTTCTTCGCCTTGCCCATGAAGGTGAAGTAAGCGCGCTGAATCGCCTTGTTGGAAAGAATCAGATCCGCCTGACGGTCCGGGACCGGGGCCTTGGTTCCCGCCGCAATCGCCGGGAGAACGCCGGCACCGATCACCGCCTGGCCCGAGAGCGAACCCTCAGGATACACCGAGGTCGTCAGCACGGCCTCGTACACGCCCTTGCCCTTGGCGGGCTTCAGAACGAGCTTGTCCGTGATCCGCTCGCGGAACTGAAGCTCCTTGGCGTCCAGGATCAGTTCCGTCTTTCCGCTCCAAGCGGTCTTGACTGTCAGCAGCACCGAGTAACGGCCGAGGCCCTGGATCAAGGTCCCTTCCCAGCGGCCGTCGAGGTCGCGCAGATTCGTTTTGACTTCGGCCCCTTCGAACACGACCGCCTGCCCGGGGATGAGCAGCGCCGTCTTAGTGACCGTCGAACACTCGACGGGCGAGAATAAATCTCCCGTCAACCGGGGCGTGACGCCGACGCCGCACTTCGGGGCGGCGAAAAGGGGGGCGGCCAGAGCCGCCAACGCGACGCCGAGGACCGCGGTCTTAAGTCGTGTCATGAAAATCGTAGCGGCGGTGGGACTCGAACCCACAAGGGCGTGAACCCGATCGATTTTGAGTCGATTGCGTCTGCCATTCCGCCACGCCGCCTACGAGCCCATCTTACCAAATCCTCTCGCGTACACCCAGGGGTCAGACCCCTATGTGTTGCTTTGATAATGGCTTGATAACGCCCGCCGGGGGTACGATCAGGGCATGGACCGATTCAAAGAGCTGTTGCTGGGCAAGCCGCGCGACATCCGGGACCCGGAGGTCTTCCATAAAATCTCTCTGGCGGCGTTCCTCGCTTGGGTAGGCCTCGGGGCCGACGGTCTGTCCTCCTCGGCCTACGGTCCCGACGAGGCGTACCGGGCGCTCGGCGCGCACACTCATCTCGCTTTATTCCTGGTCGTCATGACCGCCGTGACCATTTTCGTGATCTCGATCGCATACTCGAACCTGATCGAGCACTTCCCCGGCGGCGGCGGCGGGTACTTGGTCGCGACCAAGCTGTTGGGGGAGAAGGCGGGCGTCGTCTCCGGCTGCGCCTTGCTCGTCGACTACGTGCTGACCATCTCGGTCTCGGTCGCGTCGGCTTGCGACGCGATGTACTCCTTCCTGCCGCCGAGCTGGCTCGGCACCAAGCTGCTGGCGGCGGGCCTGGCCCTCGTGCTGCTGCTCGTGCTCAACCTGCGCGGGGTCAAGGAATCCGTCACCTTCCTGGCCCCGATCTTCATGTTCTTCGTCGTCTCCCATGTGTTCATGATCCTCTATGTGATCGCGATCCACTTCACGGGCCTGCCCGAGGTGTTCCACGCCGCTTCGGGTGAGTTGCATCACTCGATCGGCGTCATGGGCTTCGCGCCCGTGGCCTTCATCCTGTTGCGCGCGTACTCGATGGGCGGCGGCACCTACACGGGCATCGAAGCCGTCAGCAACGGGGTCGGCATGCTGCGAGAGCCCCGCGTGCAGACCGGCAAGCGCACCATGCTCCTCATGTCCACTTCGCTCGCCTTCACCGCGGGCGGAATTCTCCTCGGTTACTTGCTCGTGAAGGCCTCGCCGGTCGAAGGCCAGACCATGAACGCCGTCCTGCTCGAGAATCTCTACGGGCACTGGGGCGCGTTCGGACGCGTGCTGATCGTGGCGACCTTGTTCTCCGAGGCCGCGTTGCTCCTCGTCGCCGCGCAGGCGGGCTTTCTCGACGGTCCGCGGGTGCTCTCCAACATGGCGCTCGACTCCTGGGTGCCGCACAGCTTCGCGCGCCTCTCCGACCGCCTCGTGACGCAGAACGGCGTGTTCCTGATGGGCGTCTCGGCGCTGGCGACCTTGATCTACACGAAGGGAAACATCACGACCCTCGTCGTCATGTATTCCATCAACGTGTTCCTCACCTTTTCGCTGACCGAGCTCGGCATGTCCCGGCACTGGATCCAGAACCGCGCCGTGGAGCCGCGCTGGAAGAGCCAGCTCGCCATTCACGGCACCGGTCTCGTCATGTGCGTGAGCATCCTGTGCGTCACCTTGTATGAGAAGTTCCTCGACGGCGGCTGGATCACGGCCGTGTTCACGACCATGACGATCGCGTTGTGCTTCTGGGTGCGCCGGCACTACCGCCAGACTCGCGAGGGGTTGAGCGGCCTGGAGAAGATCCTCGAAGCGTCGCCGCTCAGCGAGGAAAAATTCGAGCCGGCCAAGCTCGACCCCAAGGCCCCGACCGCGGTCCTCACGGTCTCCGACTTTTCCGGCTACGGCCTGCACCACATCCTGGCCATCCAGCGCCTGCTTCCCGGCTACTTCAAGAACTTCATCTTCGTCTCCGTCGGCGTGCTCGACTCCGGCAACTTCAAGGGCGGGGAAGCCGTCGAGGATCTCGAGAAGTCCAAGCGCGCGCAATTGGCCAAATATGTGGCGTGGAGCCGCCAGCACGGGCTCGAGGCGGATTCCCGGTTCGCCATCGGCACCGAAGCGATCGAGACCTTGGAGAAGTCCATCGTCGACCTCTCGCGCGAGTACCCGCGCATGATCGTGTTCACGGGCAAGCTCATCTTCAAGGAACAGCGCTGGTACCAGCCCATCCTGCACAACGAGACGGCCTCCGCCATCCAGCGCCGCCTGCAGTTCAACGGCGTGCAGGTCGTCGTCCTGCCCGTCCGGGTCTACTAACGCCGCGATAAGGTCCCCGTTATGGTTTCGCAACGGCGCCTCGGGTTATCGTGGAAGGATGAAACTCATTCTCGTAGTCCTTCTCTCGTGCGCGTCGTCCGTTTTCGCCCAAGGCGAGCCTGAACTCCGCCGGGAGGTTTCGGACATGAAAAAGCGCCTGGCCGAACTCGAGCGAAAACTTCCCGCGCAACCCACCGTGAAGGTCCCGCAGTCGAAGTCCGAGCCCTTCGCCTTCGCCGACTTCACCTGGCTCAACGGCAACAGCCGCGTGAGCAAGCCACTCGTCGACAACGCGTATTTCACCGGCCAGTTCATGGTCGACGTGAATTACACCCAGGACTTCAACAATCCCAAGGATCACACCGTGATCGGGGCCTGCGAGGTCGGCCGCTCGAGCGAGTTCCAGTTGCAGCACCTCGGCGTCGGCGGAGACCTTCACTACGAGCAGGTGCGCGGCCGCGTCATGACCCAGTTCGGCCTGTACTCGCAGATGACGCCGCGCAACGACAGCAGCCCGCAACGGGGACAGTGGGGACTCGACAACGCCAACCGCTACCTCTCCGAGGCCTACGGAGGGTACCATTGGGATGTTCTTCACGGCGTCAACCTCGACGCGGGCATCTTCATGAGCTACGTCGGGCTGTTCAGCTACTATCAAAACGAAAACTGGGCCTACACGCCCTCCTATGTCTCCGCCAATACTCCGTGGTTCTTCAACGGGCTGCGTCTGCAGGTCTTCCCGACGGAGACGCTCAAGATCGAGCCCTGGCTCGTCAACGGGTTTCAAACTTACGGCAAGCAAAACGAGGATCCCGGTCTCGGCGTGCAGGTCCTCTGGCGCCCGTCGGGGAACTGGTCGGTGCTCTCCAACGACTACTGGGGCCACGACACCCAGAACAATCCGCGCCGCCAGCGCTGGCACACCGACAACAGCGTTCAGTACAAGTACCTCGACGCGCCGCAGGCGTGTGGCGTCAGCAAGGCCGCCTTCTCGATCACGGCCGACGCGGGCTGCGAGGAAGGAGGAGGCGTGAGTTGCTTCGGCGGCAACGGCGAGCCCCAGCAGTCTTTTCTCGGCTGGATGGTCTATCACCGCGCTTGGTTCGACAAGAACTTGTTCGGGCTGACCCTCGGCGGCGGGCAGATCAATAACCCCGGACGG
>JAYTIP010000017.1:0-8045 GCA_043731745.1 Elusimicrobiota bacterium
CTTCGATGAGCGCGTTGTCGCCGAAGGCGGTCGCCTGCGCGAGGTCGGGAATGGAAAGCGTGATCGCGGCGAGCATCAGGAAGCCGAAGACGACCGAAACCACGACCGCGATGAAGATGCCCCACGGCGCGTTGCGGCGCGGGTCGTGGGTTTCCTCGGAGACGTGGGCGGAGGCGTCGTAGCCCGTCAAGGTCCACTGCGCGAGCAGGAGGCCCACGATGAAGCTGTAAGGGTGGGAGAACCCGTCGGTCGAGTTGAACTTGAAGAGGAAGCTCACGGGCTGGGCGAAGCCGCGCAGGCCGAGGACCACGAGAATGAACAGCACGACGGCCATGTGATACCAGGCCGAGAAGTCGTTGAGCCAGGATACGAGGCGGATGCCGAGGTGGTTGAGCAAGGCGTGGGAGAACAGCAGCGCCGCGAACACGGCGATCGTCGTTGCCGGCGTTGCCGGCAAATTCAATAAACCGATGACGAAGTTCGCCAGGCCCCAGTCGATGCCCGCGAGGATGGCGAACTGGCCCATCGTGTTGAAGCACGCGGTGAACCACCCCATCGCGCGTCCGCCCAGGAAGCTCGACCAGTGGTACAGCGCTCCGGCGGTCGGATAGGCGGAGGCGAGCTCGGCCATCGAGAGGGCGACCGTCATGGTGAACAGCGAGACCAACATCCAGCCCCAGCTCATCTGGGCGGGGCCGCCGTGCTGGAGGCCGTAGCCGTACAGCTGGGTGGCGCCGGTCAAAATCGAGATGATCGAGAAGCTGATTGCGAAGTTGGAGAAGCCGCCCATGTCGCGCAGGAGCTCCTGCGCGTAGCCCATCTTCTGGAGGTCCTTGGCGTCCTGCTCCTGCTGCGACTTCGATTGATGATCCAATGGGTCCCCTTGTAAGCCCGCTAACCGTCATTTTAGCAATGAAAAAGGCCCGCCGGGAGTCCGTCCCCGGCGGGCCATTTCGCGGCGTCTTTTAAGGAACGATCGTGGCGGTCTTGATGTAGTCGAGGCGAGGGAAGTTGGCCTTGAGGTAGGCGTTGCCCTGGCTCTGGATCGCGCCCTGGTCGGGAGACTCGCCGTACTCGAGGTTCAGCGCGCCGAGCACCGGCGAGCCCTCGACGACGCGGCCGAAAGGCGTGAAGCCCTGCGAGTCGAGGCCCGCGTTGTCGCCGAAGTTGAAGAAGATCTGGGTCGTGCGGCTGTTGGGCATGCCCGACTTGGCGAAGGTCACGAAGCCCGGCTTGTTGGACTGCCCGGCGCCGGGGTCGTCCTGGATGTGCGCCGGCTGCCACTTCGCGTTGACCGCGGGATCGCCGTTGATGCCGATCTGGGCCATGAAGCCATTCACGATGCGGAAGAAGGCGGTGTCGTTGTAGTAACCGATCTTGACCAGGTTGTAGAACCGGTCGGCGCCGTTGGGCGACCACGCGCGGGTCACTTCGACGACCATGTCGCCCTTCGTGGTGGCGAGCTTGACCTTGAATTTCTCCGGGGCCTTCTCGGTGGCCTTTTCGGGGGCGAGTAGCGCGCCGTTCGTTGCGGCGGGAGCGGCGACGGCGGCGGGGGCCGCGGCGGGAGCGGCGCTCTGCGCGGGGGCGTCGGACTTCTTATCGCAAGCGGCGAAGGCGAAGACGGCGGCGACGGCGAGGAGGGGGAAGAGGTTCTTGTTCATGGGGCCGAGTCTAACAGATTCCGCGGCGCTATTTCCACGCTACAATCTTCTGATGACCACCTCCGAATACGACGCTTGGCGGCGCGAGAAGAAAACCCATTTCCTTTTGGATGTTCGTCAACCCGAGGAATACGCGACGGCCCGCATCGAGGGCGCGGTCCTCATACCCTTAAACGAGCTCCCGAGCCGCCTGGCCGAACTCCCCAAGGACCTTCCGCTCGTGGTGATGTGCCATCACGGAATGCGCTCCGCCCACGCCGTTCACCACCTGCGCGAGGCCGGTTTCGACGCCCACAACCTGACCGGGGGCATCGACGCGTGGTCCCACGACATCGACAAAAAAGTACCTATTTATTAATAATAATTCGATTAAATAGCCCGATTAACATTCGCTTAACAAAGGTCCTAGGGGTCTTTACTTCGTTCCCGTAACGGGCTATCCTTCGAGCGTGAAGGGGCTATCTCTGGACGATCGTACGACGGCCTTCGCCTTCCGCGGGATTCTGTTCCTGTCGATGGTTCTCATGCTGGTGCACAGCCAGCGTCAGGAACAGGTGTTCGAGCTGGCACCATTCGCCCTTGCCGCTTTCCACCTCTTTACGAGCGTCGTCCTGTGGAAGGCCCCGGACCGCCGCCTCAACTCTCAGACCGCCCAAGCCGTCGCCTTCCTCTGGGACATCGGCGTCGTGGCCGCGCTCATGTACTTCAGCGAGGGCTTCGACGACGAGCTCTACATCATGTTCTTCCTCATTATGTTCATGTCCGCGCTCATGACCAAGGTCTGGCACAGCTTCCTGATCGGCAGCGTCGCGAGCCTCCTTTATGCCGCGCTATGGTCCAAAGGCAAGGTCGCCCTCGACCTGCCGCTGACGAACTTGCTCCTGCGCTTCGCCTTCTTTCATGTGATGGCGTTCTTCACCGCGGTGATGGCCGAACGCGTACGCGCGCGCGACGAGCGCATCGGCAAGCTCGAGATGCGCTTGGCTCTTGAGAAGCTGGCCAACGGCGGCTGGGGCATCAAGCTCAACGACGACATCGATCCCGAGGTCGCGAAGTCGGTCCGCGCGGTCAACGCGGTGATGGACAACCTCGCACGCGCGCTTGAGCGCGTGGTCAAGCAGAACGAAGATCTGCGCGAGGCGGCGACCGCCGCGCTGATGCAGCTCGCGCACGAGAAAGAGCGCCTGGAAGCCCAGAATCCAGATCGTTCCGATAAGGCCCGTCCCGAGTGAGCCAAGACCCCGTCCCGAGCAAGCCCACCTTCTTCCACCCCGCCAGCGGTGCGGCCATTCTCGCCGTCGACTGGGCGTGCTTCGGCCTGGAGTGGGAGCTGGGGCCGTTGTCGATGGCGGTCATGTCCATCGCGGCTTTCTCGATCACTTACGCGCTCGTCTGGCGGGTGCAGAGCAAGATGCGGGGAGACGCGCCGCGCCTGGCGCACGCCAAGGCGTTCGCCGGAGCTCTGGCCGCGGGCGTGCCCTTCCCGGTGACGGGAACCATCGTGGGCGGCACGATCCTGGCCCTGTCGGGCCTCAAGCTTCCCTGGAAGTAGCGCTTACCGCGCGATCGACGCCGCGTACGCTTCGGAGTAGCGCAGGCGTTCTTCGGTCGGCGGGTGGCTTCGCAGGTAGTAGGCGAGGCTTCCGACGTTCTCGTGTTCCTTGGCCGCCATCATCCTCAGGAATTTCAGCCCGGCCTCCGGAGGATAGCCGAGACGAATCAGGTAGCGCACCGCGCACAGGTCGGCTTCGAGCTCCATGTCGCGTCCGTAGCCGAGTTCGAGAAGGGCGCCCGCCAGTTCCGCCGCGGCGTTGCCGAGCGTGCCGTCGAATCCGAACACGGCCGCGCCGGCGGCGGTGATTCCGATCCCGGATTGGAATGATTCCGCGCCGTGGCGCCTGGCCACGTGTCCGATCTCGTGGCCGAGCAGGGCGGCGACCGCGATGCGATCGCCGTTCGCGGCTTTCAACAGACCCGTGTTCACGAAGATTTGTCCGTCGGGGAGGGAGACCGCGTTGATCTCCTCGTCCTCGATGATGTGGAAGCGGTAGTCGTAATCCGGACGCTCTGACGCCGCAACGAGCTTGCGCCCCGCGTCCTGGATGAACGGTTCCCAAGGCGAGTTCGTCACGAGTTTGTAGCGCTCGAGTATGCGCTTGGAGCCGGCTTCGCCGATGAGGCGCTCGGCGCTTTCCGGCAGCCAGACGCGGCCGCAGCCCGAGACGCCCAAGGCCGCCGTCAGAAGCAAGGTCAGGCGAACCATGGGTGCCACCTATCGGGATCGACTCGTTCGATGAACAGGATCGCGGCCGCGACGAAACGGGTATCGAGGCCCGGGACCGGGACCATGTCGAGGCGAAACGCGTTCCACACCGACCAGGTTCTCTTGAGCCCGCCCACGACCCGGCCGCCGGCGGTCAAAGTGTACTCGGTCCGCAGCGCGCCCCACAAATGCCCGAACGCTCGCCTCGCCCGGGCCTTGCGCGCGCTGTCCTCGACGAAGGCCAGCGCGGCGGCGCCGGTTTGATCGAGCACCTCCCAGTGACGCACGCCGTCGGCGAGGCGGCGCCGGAGCGAGTAGGGAGTGGGCTCGCCTTCGAGAAGGATGACGCCGGCGGGATCGGCGAGGGAGAGTTCGTTTTCGACGACTTCGACGATGGGATGCGCGTTCGCGTCGAGCAGGCTCAGTTTCCGCGGACTGCGGCGCAGGTAGAGGTTGCCCGCGACGAGCAGCAGCAGCGAAGCGAATAAGGTCTGTCCCCGGAGCAGGGAGTCTGCGCCGGCCGCGCTTTGGACGAGGTACGCCGCCAGCAGGGTCGAGCCCCAGGAGATCATCACCGACGGTTTGCGGTCGGAGACGGCGGTGAAGCGCGCGCCCGTCTCGAACTCGGTCTCGAACAGGAACACGAGGCGGCCGTACACCCGCCTCGCGACGACCGGGTAATCGGACCCAGGCGCTCCCGGCGGTTCGACCGGATCCGGAAAGAACCGCGCCAACAGGCCGGGCAAGGCGCGCAGCACGAAGATGAAGGCCACGAAACCGGCGAAGAGGACGAACAGCAGGATCCGGTATTGCGTCCGGTGCGCCCTCGGCGGCAGGGGCGCCAGGGGAGCGAACGGCTCCTTCGCCAATATGGGGAAGAAGGCCCCGACCTCGACCGCGGCGGTGCCGGCAAGAAACTCCGCCGCGGCGGCGCTCCGGCCCTCGGACGAGGCCAGGAACATCCGGCCTCCAACGGAGGAAACGGCGACCGCGTACGCGCGGCCTCCCGGGCCGCAGACGCCTTCCGCGCCGCGCGCCGTGCGTCCCGGCGAGAGCTCGAGGTCGCGCAGCGGACCCGAGACGCACTCTTTTCCTGGAGACGCGAGACGGATTTCGAGCGCCTTGAGTTCGTCGTAGGCGGCCGCGTCGAGCTGGACCGGGGTGGACGGGCCGAGGGCCGTCAGCGCCGCGAGGTCTCCCGCGGCGTCGAGCGCGCGCAGCGTGGAGGGAGCCGTGGACGGGATGAGCGTATAACCCGACGGCGCCGCCGCCGACCAGGACGCGTCGCCCGACGGGGACTGACGGGCCGCGGTGGACACCGCGACGGCGAGGACCGCGGCGACCGCCATGCTCATGACCCGAATGATACTAATTCGCCGTCATAGCGAAGTACTTGTCGGGTCCGGATCGGCCTGTTAGACTTCCAGGACATGGACAAAAGCCGTTTCGCGCCGCTTCTGCTCGTCGCGCTCGCTTTCGCGGCGGCTCCCGCGAGCGCGTTCACCGTCGTCGTCTCTCGCGGCTCGTCGAAGCGGCCTCTGTTCACGGAGTTGTACCGCCAATCGGTGCTCGCGGGCGCTCGTTACGGCCGCGGCTTCGACGCCGCGGACGCGGCCCTGACGCCCGGCGCCACGGCCGCGGCGACGGTGGACTTCAACGACGAGGGCCAAATTTTGCGCATCGTCTTGCGCGTCGACGGCAAGCAGGCGGCCTTCGCGCACGTCCCGTACCCGGGGCCGCGCTGGGAGGCGCTGGCCGACGTGGAGAACGCGCGCAGGCTCGCCGAAGGACTGCTGGCCAAGCTCCCCGGACCCGCCGCGGCGCCGGCGCGCTTGGGCACCGACTTGCCCCGCGCCCAGCTCGGCTTTCAGACCTTCGACATGCCCGCCCTCGCTTGGACGGTGAACGCTTTGGGCTCCGCTCAGCGCGGCAAGACCGGCGATCCCGAGGCGCTCAAGCTTATGTCGGCGAGCTACGCGTGGATGGGCCGCTGGCTCAACGGCTTCTCGACCAGCCACGCCAAGCTGTTCCACGCGCGAGCGCTCGCACTTGCCGCGCTGGCGGGTAAGATGTCCGGCGACGCCTCGCCGGAACTCGCGCTCGCGCTCACACATGCGGGACGGCAAGCCGACGCCTTGTTCGTGCTGGTGAACAGCACGCCCACGGCCTCGGAGTTCGCGGCCGTGGCCGACGTCCTCGCCCGGCAGGATTCGCGCAAGGCGCAGGCGCGAGCCAAGACGTCCCGGCAGTGGCTGTGGACCTTCGCCATCGCCTCGATGTACAACCAACGCGAAGAGGAGGAGGCGGCCGCGTTCAGCGAGTTGACCGAGGATCGCTCGGATTTTCCGGCCATGCACCTTCGGCACTTCACCAAGATCGGACACCAGGACCGGGATACCCTGACGCGGGCGTATCTCGAATTGCCCGAGGCGCTGGCCGCGAACGGCGATTTCTTGGACGGGCGCCGCCCCGGTCCGCCGCCCGCCGGTTTCGTCACGCCGGCGGGGCCGGGGTGGAAGGGTATCATCGACGCCGCTCGCGACGAAAGCCGCGACGACGCCGCCGAGGAGATTCCCCGCAGCGCCCGCGCCGGGCTTCTGCTCGACGCCGCGGTGGACGCCGCGTCGCTGCGCATCGGCTTCGTGCACGGTTCCGAGCAAGCGGCATTGAAGACGCGCTCCGAAGGACTGATGGCGGCTCACCCCTGGGGCTTCCTGCCGCAACTGCTCGGGCGCACCGAGAAGAAAGACGCCGAGGAGAAGTCGCTCGGCGAGGCGATGGAGCGCGCGCCGCTGTGCTACGGCGGCGTTCTGGCCCTCTTCGAGCACTTTCACAACGGACAGTCATGGGACGGTTATGCCTGGATCGCGCCACGCGAAAGCGAACTCGACGACGTCGCGCTCGACACGATCTTCCGCGCGAACATCAAGGACGGGCCCGTCGGCCCCGAGCGCGGCCCCGAGCTCGATCCGTTCAGCTCGACGCCGTACTTGAGCGGCGACGACAAGCTCGTCGACGCCGGTTTGATCACCCTCGGCGAGCGTCCGGCCCTGCTCCGGCGCAAGCTCGAGCTCGCCGTTCGCAAAAAGCCCTTCGAGGCGGCCGCGGCGCTGGCCGCCGCCGATCGCCTGCTGTCGGTGCTCCCCGCGGACTGGAGCGCCCGCTCGACGAAGGCGTCGATCCTCGCGCGGGACAAACGGCCGCTCGAGGCCGTCGCGGTCTGGAGGGACTTCATCGCGCACGACCCCTCGTCGCCCGCCGCTCCGCACGCGGCCGCGGAGATGGCCTGGCTGTACTCGCAGGCGGGCGACGTCCGGCGCGAACGGATTCTCGCTCTGGCCTCCGCCGCGGCCTTCTCGCCGGACACCTACATGGCCCTCGCTCGCGCTTACGAGGACTCCGGCCGTTACGACCTGGCCGAAGGAGTCTACGCCACGATCGTGTTCCACGAGGGGCCGTCCGCGCGGACGCTTCTGTCCAACTTCTACCTGCGGACCGGCGATCCGCGGGGTTACGGGCTCGTGAGCGGCGAGATTCCCCGTTTTCACGCCCAGAGCAGCCGCGCGACCGACGAGGAGCTCCTGCGCCTGCTTGACGCCTACCTCGTCGTCGAGGATTGGGATATGGCCTATGATCTGCTCAACCGGCACATCCTGTACGACTGGCATCCGAACGAGCCGCGCTACCTGTTGTGGCTGGCGCTCACTTGGTTCAAGGCGGGCCAGACGCGCGCCGGAGGCATCGCGATATTCGAGAGGGCTCGCGCCCTCCTGCCGGCGGAGGACCCGCTGACGCCCGTCGTGGACGTGTTCCTCCAGACGAAGACCCCGCAGGAGGTCTTGGCCGACCTCAGTCTCGATCCGGCCGAGCGGAGCCTCCAGTTGTTCATGCTCGCCGAGTATTTCACCCACATCGACTTCCGCCCCGAGCGGTCGGAGGAGATGTTCGCCGGAGTCGCGGCCCTCAGGCAGGACGACACCGTCGAGTATTACTTCGCTCTAAAGGCGTTAGGGCGCGTGCCGTCCTACCGGGCCCGCGTCTGGCGGCAATTCGTCGCGACCGCATCCGACCTGGCCTGGACCGGCAACCGCCTGGCGCGTTGGAAGAACGCGCCGCGA
>JAYTIP010000018.1:0-3711 GCA_043731745.1 Elusimicrobiota bacterium
CGCGGCGCGCGCCCCGATGAAAGCCGCCCGAGATGTCGTACAAGGGTGAGGGGTGACGGCTTTCACGTACATATTAGCATATAATCTCGGGATGAACCATTATCGAGCTCTTCGCCGCAGCCTCGCCCAGCGCTTCGCCGGCCAGGGAGTCGTGCATCTCGCCGGAGGCAAGCCCGTGCCCCGCAATTTCGACGTCGACTACGCCTTCCGCCAAAATTCCGATTTTCTCTACGTCACCGGCGTCGAGGAACCCGGGTGCCACCTCGTGCTCGACGGTTCGAGCGAGATTCTGCTCGTGCCCCGCGTCGACGCCCACCACCGCGTGTGGGAAGGTCATGTGCCCGGGCCGGCCGAAGCCAAGAAGCTCTTCGGCGTGGACAAGGTCATGTACGCCGACGAGCTCAAGAAGGCCCTGCGCGGCCGCCGGCCCGTGGCCGTCGCGAAGCTGCGCGACGCGCTCGACGAGATGCGCGCCGTCAAGACCGAAGGAGAGCTCGAACTCATGCGCCGCGCCAACGCCGTCAGCGGCGCCGCGCATGCGGCGGTGATGAGCGCGACGCGCCCGGGAATGCGCGAGTACGAACTGCAGGCGATCTTCGACGCCGCCTGCCTCAAAGCGGGGCTCAAGCACCTCGCCTATCCTTCGATCGTCGCCGCCGGCGTGAACGGAGCCGTCCTTCATTACCGCAAGAACGACGCGGTCCTGCGCTCGGGAGACATGTTGCTCATCGACGCCGGTGCGGAGCTCGGCGGCTACGCGGCGGACATCACGCGCACCTTCCCGATCAACGGAAAATTCACGCGCCGCCAGCGCGACGTGTACTCCGTCGTGCTCGAGGCGCAGAAGAAGTGCATCGCCAAGGCGCGTCCCGGGATCATCTCCGCCGATCTGCACGTCTACTCCATGCGCGTGATCGCCGAGGGCCTCAAGGATCTCGGGTTCCTCAAAGGGGACGTCGACGGCCTCGTCGAGGGCGGCGCGGTGCGCCTGTTCTACCCGCACGGCCTGACCCACATGCTCGGCCTCGACGTGCACGACGTCATGGGCGGCAAGCGCCGCGTCCTGCCCAATCCCACCAAGGTCCCCGTGCGCTTCGTCGCCAAGCTCGAGCCCGGCTTCGTGATCACGATGGAGCCCGGCGTCTACTTCATCGACGCCTTGCTCAAGGATCCGGCTCTGCGCGCCAAGCACAAGAACTCGGTCGATTTCACGAAGGCGGATTCCTTCCTTGATTTCGGCGGGATCCGCATCGAGGACGACATCGTCATCCGCGACGGCGCTCCCGAGAACCTGACCAAGGTCCCCAAGGAGATCGACGCCGTCGAGGCCGCCTGTGCGCGCTGACGCCGCGCTGGCCCTGACGCTGCTGCTCGCGGCGCCGGCCACGGCGGCGGACCTCGGCAGCGAGGTCACCTTCGGCTCGGCCAGGAGGGCACAGTTCCATGTGCAGGCCGGGTCGGGCGCGCAAATCCTCTACGACAGCGGCGTGAGCGACGCGCCGGCCGGCGACTGGGACACTTTGATCATCCAGGGCGAACTGCCTGATCCCTCGGTGCGCTTCGTCGCGGAGCGTCCCGGCGGTTCGACGGTATGGGTCGAGCTCGACGTGCACCGGACCGCGGGCGGACGCTTCTGGGCCAAAGGCCGTTTTAAAAAAGGGTCGGGGCCCCTGCGACTGCGCGCGCTCGACGCCGGCGTCTCCCTCGATCATCAGGTCTCGCTGTATTCGGCCGAAGTCTTCGTCGACGCTCCCGACGCGACCGCGCCCGTCGTCCCTCCCGCGCGCGGTCCGATGGATCCCGCGGCCGTCCCTCCGACCGTGCATGGACGGGCCGAGTGGCAGGCGCTGCCTCCGACGAATCCGCTCTCGCCCGACCCGCTGCCCTGGCGCATCACCTTGCATCACACCGACGGCCGCTATACCTCGAGCCTATCGGAGAGCCTCGAGGAGACCCGCTTCATCCAGGACTTCCATCAAAACGGGCGCAAGTGGAGCGACATCGCCTATCACTTCGTCGTCGATCCGCTGGGCAACATCATCGAGGGGCGCCCGCTCGAGACCTTGGGCGCGCACACGCTCAACAACAACGAAGGAAACGTCGGCATCGTCCTGCTCGGAACCTACCACGCCCCGAAGAACGACAAGCCCACGGCCGCCCAGCTGGCCGCCGTGGGGGCGCTCGGCCGCTACCTGGTCCGCCGCTTCGGCATCGATCCCAACTCGCTCAAGGGGCATCGAGACTACAAGCAGACCGACTGCCCGGGAGACCTCGCTTATCCGAAGCTGGCGGAACTGCGGCGCGCGTTCGCGACCGCTCCGGTACCGCCCTCCGTCGCGAGCAGGAAGCGCGGCGCGCGCGCGGCGTCGTTGGCGATCGCCCCCGATTGGGACGGTCAGCGCAGAAACAACGCGGCCGTTCCCAACGCGACGCGGTAAAGCGCGTACGGCTTCAAGCCGCCTTTAGGCAGGAAGCGCAGGAAGACCCCGACGGCGGCGAAGCCGGTCACCGCGGACACGAGCAAGCCCACCAGAAAAGGACCGTTGATGTCGGCGGCCCCCAGGTGACGCAGCTTGAGCACGGCGGCCCCCGCGACGATCGGCGTCGCCATGAGAAACGATAGTTCGGCCGCTTCCGCGCGGCCGAGGCCGAGCAACAGCGCCGCGCTCATCGTAGCGCCCGAGCGCGATACTCCGGGCATTAAGGCCAGCGCCTGCGCGCAACCCACGAGCACGACGGTCTTGGGCCCCGCGGCGCGCCACGAGCCCGTCGCGCCTTCGCCCTTGCGGTCCGCCCAATACATCACGCCGCTGAAGACGATCAGGCAGGCGCCGATGCGCCACGGCTCGCGAAACGCGTGCTCGGCGGCCTTCTCGAGCGCCAGGCCGGCGACGGCCGCCGGCACGGTCGCCGCAGCGAGGAGCAGGAGCGTGCGCATCTCGGTGCCGCGCGGGTCGCGCACCGCGCCGGTGAAGAGCTTGAGCCAGATGTCGCGATAATAGACGAGCACCGCGAGCAAGGTCCCCAGGTGCAGAGCCACGTCGAAAGTCAGCCCCGGATCTGGAAAGGAAAAAAAGCGAGGAGCGAGCGTCAGGTGGGCGGAGCTTGAGACCGGCAGGAACTCGGTCAGGCCTTGTATGGCGCCGAGCAGGGCGGCTTGGGCGTAGGTCATATGGAGTTTACTCCGCGGCCACGCGGGGAACGAGCGCCATGTCGCGGCGCACGGGATGGCCGACGGTGCCGATCCACGGCAGGCTGCGCGCGCCGGCCAGCATCAGGAACTTGCGCTGCTCGAGGTCGGCTTTACGAACCGAGCTCGTCGAGTCGAGCTCGTCGATGTGCTTGCCGGAGTAATCGTCGTGGATGATGTGAAGCTGGTAGCCCTCCGCAGGTCCGGCGGGCAGGACGACGCTGTATTTTCCCGACGAGCCCGTTTCCACCGAGGCCACCTCGTTGTCTTCGGCGTCGACGAACAAGAGCTTCACCCCGAAGACCCCCTTCGTCGTGAGCAGGTCGTACACCGTTCCTTCGAAGGACCACTGCGGGCCTTTCGGCTTCGGCTTGGCCTTCGGCGCGACCGGCGCCGACTTGGCGCCCGCCTTCGTGCCGGGAGCGGGGGGGCGGGGCGCCTGCGCGAACTTCGCGGTCGGACGCGACTCGACGGCGGGCGCCGCATCCGGGGGGGCGGTCTTCACGACCGGGGCGGGTGAC
>JAYTIP010000019.1:0-2892 GCA_043731745.1 Elusimicrobiota bacterium
GACGAGGACTTCGCCGCTGCCGCGACGCTCGATCCGGGGCTATCGAAGGAGGGAAGCGCAACGGCTCCGCTCTGGCCCGACCTTCCCTGGCGCGCGATCCTCGCCGTGGAGGACGCCCGCCACGCCCGCAGGGCCAAGAAGGCTCTTTCTTTGCTGCGTCCTATCGTTGCCCGCCATGGCAAGAGCGCACCGTGGCTGTACCTGATGAGCTACCGCGTCAAACGCGAGGCCGGCGTGCGCGGCGCGTTGCGCGACGCCGACCAGGCCTTCCGCCTCGAGCCCGGCTCCGCCTGGCTCGCGGGGCTCGGCGATCCGCCCGCGGGCGCGCCCCTTCAGGCGCGTCTGTTGCGCGACGAATGGCGAGGATTTTACAGCGATCCGGCTTCGGCTCCGATCCACGCGTACCGCGGCCAGGATCTTCTGCGTCGCGGCGACCACGCCCAGGGCCTCGCCGCTCTCGAGCGCGCGGAGCGACTCGAGCCCGCGGGCTGGATTTTAGCCTGGCTGGGAGAGGCACTGCGCGCGGCGGGCCGCCGCGGGGAGGCCGTCTCCGCCCTCGACCGCGCGCTGACGCTCGATCCGCGCTACGACAACGCCTGGGCCTGGCGCGGAACCCTGAAGCTCGCCGCGGGCGACGCAGTCGGCGCGCTCGGCGATCTCGACCGGGCGCTGGCCCTGCGGCCGACGGCGCGCGCCTGGCATGACAAAGCGCGGGCCTTGCGGGCGCTCAAGCGAGTGCCCGAATCGATCGACGCCTTGGAGCGGGCCGTGCGCCTTAACGCGGAGCTCGGTTGGGGCGGCCCGCGTCCCGAGCAAGCCGTCGTCGCGCTCGACGAGATCCGCAGCCTGCGCATCAATCACGACGACCCGCGCCTGTCTGAGTGGGAGGGCGAGACCTACCTCCGCCTGGGAGAGCCCGAGAACGCTTTGAAGGCGCTTGAAGGCGCGTCCTCGGCGTGGGGCCTCGCTTGGCGAGGCGAGGCGCGCCTGGCCCACTCAGGCCTCACCGCCGACGCCGCGAAAGACCTCGCCGACGCCGCTCGCCGCGACACCAAATGGGCGAAGGCTCGAGCCCTCGCCGCCGAATCCGCTTTCCGCACGCACGACAAGGCCAAGGCCCTCGCTCACGCCGCCGCCGCGGTCAAGCTGAACCCGTACTCCGCGCGGCTGCGCGAGCTGCGCGCGAAAATCCTTCAGTGGGCCGGTCGTTCCGCCGCCGCGGGCCGCGAACTCGAGGCGGCGCGGCGGCTGGCGCCGCCGGCGCCGCAAGTCGAGCCCAAATCGCTCGAGTTCTTCGTCAACTACGCGTGCAACGCGAAGTGCCCGTTTTGCTTCAATCCGCCGGACGCGACGCCCGAGCTCGATTACGGCCTGCCCTTGCCCGAGCTGGCGCGGCGCCTGCTCGAGGGCTGGCGCGCGGGCTTTCGCGCGGTCAAGTTCATCGGCGGCGAAGTGACCGTGCGCGACGACCTTCCTAAGATCCTGGCGCTCGCGCGCCGCATCGGCTACCGCTCCGTGCAGGTGACGACCAACGGCATCCGACTCGCCGACGCCGCCTACGCCAAGGAGCTCGTGAGCCTGGGCGTCGACCGCGTGCGCTTTTCGATTCACGGCCATACGCCCGAGCTTCACGACGGCCTCGTCGCGGTTCCGGGCGCGCTCGCTAAGATCGAGAAGGCGGCCAAGACGCTGAAGAGCCTCGGCGTCCTTCTCGGCGTCAATTACGTCCTCAATCAGGTGAACCACAAGGCTTTCCCCGAGACCATCGACTGGTTGTACGGTACGCTCGGGATCGACGACGTGATCGTCTATCAAGTTCGATATCAGGGCTTCGGCGCGTTGCCCAAGAACAAGGAGCTCCTGCGCTTGACCTTCACTGAGGCGGCGGGCCCCTTGCGCGAGGGCTTCGCGCGCCTGCGCGCGCGCGGCGTGACGCGCATGCCCCAGCTCATCCACTTCGCGCCGTGCGTGGCGCCCGAACTCGCGGCGCATATGCTCGACTGGAAGCGCGACGAGTCCGAGGACTTCGTCACGATGCCCGACGGCCGCTCTGGCCTCATTCGCGACATCACCAACTCGGGCAAGCGCCCCGTCTCGGCTTGCGCGGCCTGCGCGCTTAAGGACCGCTGCCTCGGCATCGAGGAGAACTACGCGGCCGAGTTCGGCGACGCGGAATTTAAGCCGGTGCTCGCGGAAGAGGCGGCGGCGCTGTGAAGACCCACGATCCCGTCTTCGAGCTGTTCCTCAACTACGCGTGCCAGGCGAAGTGCGCCTTCTGCTACAACCCGCCCATCACCGATGAGCTCCTGCGCCGCGAGCTGTCCTTTGAGCAAGCCGCGGCGGCGCTCTACTCGGCGGCCAAGACCGGCGCCAAGCGCCTGAACATGCACGGCGGCGAGGTCACATTGCGCGACGACTTGGCCAAGATCGTGCGTCTGGCCAAGAAGTTGGGCTTCGAGCAGATCACCTTGGTGACCAACGGCGTCAAATTGGGCGACGCGCGCTACGCCAAGTCCTTGGTCTCGGCCGGTGTGACGAACGTGCGCATGTCCTTGCACGCGGCCGACGACAAGACTCTCGACGCGATCGTGATGGTTCACGGAGCACTCGAGCGCGCGTTGCGCGGCGCCGATCACCTGCGCAAGCTCAAGATCCCGCTGGGCCTCAACTTCGTCCTGATCCGTGAAAATGTCTCCAAGCTCCCCGCGGTCGCCAAGAAGTTCGTCGCGACGGGCCTGTTCGACGAGATGATCGTCTACTTCCCGCATGAGCAGGGAATGATGGCCCTGAACGCGGGGGACATCGGCGTCACCTACGAGCAAGCGCGCCGGCCCTTGCTCGACGCCGCGAAAGCCGTCGCGCTCGGCAAGATGCTCGTCGCCAATGTCCCGC
>JAYTIP010000020.1:0-5120 GCA_043731745.1 Elusimicrobiota bacterium
CGCCGGACGAATCGAGCGCGAAAAGACGGCGCGTCTGGGACAAAGTCGGGATAGGCGTCAACGCGATGAATACGACGCGGAACTCGGGCGCGGCCACGAACGCAGCAGAGTGGGCGGGCGCCCGTAGGCAACAGTCGCCGCTGACCGGAGCGGGTTGCGGCCCGTGCTTCGCGGACGCATCCGGTGGACAACAGGCGTGCTCCCCTCTCGGACTGACTGCGGCGCCAAACGCCGTCAGAGTCGGGCAGGAGCCCAACACCAGCGCCAGGAGCAGTCCGGCGAACATCTTCGTCTTCACAGGACTAGTGTAGTGCATAGATCGCTTCCGCGCAATGACCCCGGTGTCTCGAATAATCGTCCTTCGCGTACGGGCGGCTGGAGCGCGTTCAGTCCCCCACCGCCTCGGCGCTCAAGGTGAAAACCTGGCGCAGCTCGGCGTTGGAGAGCTCGGTGAGCCAGCCTTCGCCGGCGCCCACGATGCGCTGAGCGACATCCTTCTTGCGCTCGAGCATCGCGTCGATCTTTTCCTCGAGCGTGCCGGCGCAGACGAATTTATGGACCTGGACATTCCGGGTTTGGCCGATGCGGTAGGCCCGGTCCGTGGCCTGATTTTCCACCGCCGGATTCCACCAGCGGTCGTAGTGGAAGACATGGGTGGCGTTCGTCAGGTTGAGGCCCGTTCCGCC
Source organism: Elusimicrobiota bacterium (assembly GCA_043731745.1). Taxonomy (GTDB): domain Bacteria; phylum Elusimicrobiota; class Elusimicrobia; order UBA1565; family UBA9628; genus GWA2-66-18. Next base: position 687 of record JAYTIP010000020.1, read on the forward strand.
GGCCTTGAGCGAGAGGACGAAGACGGCGGGGCCTTCGCCCGAAGCCTGAAAGCGCGCGACCATGAGGTCGCGCTGAGCACGCGGCACGCCGCCGTGCAGGAACAGGATCTCGCGGCCGAAAATCTCGCCCAGATGACGCTGAAGGAGGACGCCCATTTCCACATACTGGGTGAAGACGAGCGCCCTCTCCCCTGATTCAAGAACTTCCTCGAGCATCTCGCACAGGCGCGCGAGCTTGCCGGAGCGGCCCTCTAAAAGGGAGTCGTCCCCCAGAAAATGAGCCGGATGGTTGCAGATCTGCTTGAGCTTGGTCAATGCGGCCAAGATGAGGCCGCGGCGCTTGATGCCGTCGGAGCCTTCGATGACGGACTCCGCCTCCCGTCCCACGGCGGAATAAAGAGCGGCTTGCTCCTTGGTGAGGTTGCAGAAGACCTTCATCTCGAGCTTGTCGGGCAGATCGCGGATGATGGACTTGTCGGTTTTAAGCCGGCGCAGGACGAAGGGCCGGGTCAGCCGCGCCAGGCGCTCGGAGGCCTCCTTGTCGCCGGCGACTTCGATCGGCGTGAAGAAGTTCTTCTGGAACTCGGCCTGGCTTCCCAGCAGGCCCGGGTTGAGGAATTCCATGATGGCCCAAAGATCCCCCACATGGTTCTCGACCGGAGTGCCGGTCAGCGCGATCCGGTAGTCGGCCTTGAGCGCGCGGGCCGCGCGCGACTGGAGGGTCCGCGGGTTTTTCACGTTTTGCGCCTCGTCGAGGATGACGCCGCCCCAATGAATCTCGCGCAAAGTCTCGAAGTCGCGCGCCAGCAGCGAGTAGCTCGTGACCACGACGGAGTGCTTGGAAACGCTGCTCTTAAACGAGGCCTCCTTTTCCCGGTCCACTCCGTGATGGACCAAAATCGACAGGCCGGGCGTGAAGCGTTCCGCCTCCTTTTTCCAGTTCGAGACGACGGACAGCGGGCACGCGATCAGGACGGGCCGGCGGACTCCGTTTTCGTGGTCGCTTTGAATCAAGGCTAACGCCTGGATGGTCTTGCCCAAGCCCATGTCGTCGGCGAGGCAAGCCCCGAGGCCGTATTGACGGAGATACGAGAGCCAGGAAAAACCCCGCACCTGATAGGGCCGCAGGCGGCCGGAGAATTTTTTAGGAGGAGGCAAGGTCTCATAGCGCGCTTTGCCCTGAAGGCGGTCGAGAAACCGCCCGAGCTCGCCCTCAGCCGAAACTTCTTCTATCTCAAGCCCGGACGGAGCCTGAGTGCCCCCCAAGGACATGCGCACCAGATCGCGAAGTGACCCCTGCTCGGTCTTTTTCCAAAACTCCATCGCGGTCCGGATGGCGTCGCCGTCGGCTTCGACCCAGCGGCCGCGCAGACGCGCCAGGGGCGCCTTGAGTTCCGCCAAGGCGTCGAGCTCCTCCCGGGTCAAAGTCTCCGCACCCAGCGCCACTTCCCAATCGAGCCGAATCGCGTCGTCGAGCGTGAGCCCCGAGGCGCCTTTCATCGCGGGCCTAGACGCTTTGGCCCGAGCCGCCAGTCGGGGCCGGGCTTCCTTGCGCGTCCACCAGGCGGGAAGCAGGACGCCGAAGCCGGCCGCAGCCAGGGAGCCGGCGTACAGCGTCAGGAACTCGTGGGCCTCGTGCGTGTCGAGCTCGTAGCTGTCGAGCGCGTCCGCGTCGAGACACCGCCTGATGCCGGGGCAGATCCTCGCCGCGTGATCGAGGGCGTCAAGCAGCTTCTCGCGATGCTCGTAGTTCTCACGCCTAAGAATCTTCGGCGCCCCGGAGCCGGCGCCCAAGGCGAAGCCGGGGGGCAGCAGAAGGCCGGGATCGGTCGTCGACTGGAGCAGACAGCTCAGGCGCCATGCGCCTGTCTCAATGACGGGCTCCTCGAGACGAAAGCACAGCTTGAACGGGCCGGACGCCTGCTCCGCCATCTCCGGGGAACGGCGGCTTTCGGTCGGCGCCTCGCGCCGCATGAGGTGACCGGCCATTTCGCGGATGAATTCGGAAAGCGGGCCGCCCGGAAGGCGGGCCTCGAGCTCACGGAAAGTCTCCTCGTCGGAGCCCGTGTATATCGGTTTCCAAAAGGATTTGAACCGGTTGTTTTCCAGGGCGTGCTCCTGAACCACTCGCCGCCGGACCACGAGCGAGGCGCAAAACTCGAGCGCGGAGGACCAGACAGCCAAATCAGGACCGATCAGCGCGCATTGCGCGGCGACGCTCTTGCCGGCGCCGGCCGCCAAAAATTCGACGGCCTCGGCCGTTTCAAGCGCAACCGCGTGCTCGGACCCGGGCGCGATATTTTCGAACGGCCGCGGCGTGCCGATCCCCGCCGCCCGCAGCGCGACTTCCAACGCCTCGGGCTCGGCGCCCTGAGAGTCGGAGGTTTCGCCCCAAACGAACAGGCGCCCGCGAAGAAAACCGGCGTGGAGAATGATCACCAAGGTTCAATAGTAGTAAACAGGGTAAAACGACGCATAGCCCGGAGCGCGAGACAGTGATACAATCCCCCCATGATTAAAAAACATGTGTGCTTTATGCTCGTCGCGGCGATTTGCTTCCAGACGGCCGCCTGCGGGACGATCATCCATCCCGAGCGACGCGGACAGCGCGGCGGGCGCCTCGATGTCGGCATCGTCGTCCTCGACGCGATCGGCCTCCTGTTTTTCATCATCCCGGGCGTGATCGCGTTCGCGGTCGACTTCACCAACGGGACGATCTATCTGCCGGGCGGCGTGCGGGGCCTCCTGTCCGAGGTCAAGTTCGACAAGGCCGGAGGAAAGAAGGCCGTCGAGGCCGTCCTCCTCGCGCGGACCGGAGTCGCGGTTGATCTCGACCGGAGCGATCTGCGCGTCGTGAAGCTCGATTCGATGGATCAGTTGCGCGCGCGCTTCGCGGCGGAGCGGGTCCTGACCGCTAACCGGCCGCATTCGGCCAAGCGTTCGTTTTAGGGATGTCCGAATTCAAGAACGGGCTGCCGGGACGACGGTTCCGTTTTTGAGCTCGTACCGCCACTTCCAGATGGAGTAAAGCACGGGGTAGATCAAAAGCTCGAGCAGGAACGAGGTGACGAGCCCACCGACCATGGGTGCCGCGATGCGCTTCATCATGTCCGCTCCCGCGCCGACCGACCACATCGCCGGCAGGAGGCCCACGAACGCGGCGAGCACCGTCATGGCCTTGGGCCGCACCCGGCGGACCGCGCCGTGGATGATGGCGTCCTCGAGGTCCGCGTAGGTCTTCATCCGACCCTCGCGCACGCGCTCGTCGTAAGAGAGGTCGAGAAAGAGCATCATGAAGACCCCGGTCTCCGCGTCGAGGCCCATCAAAGCGATCATCCCGACCCAGACCGCCACCGACAGGTTGTAGCCGAGGCCCCACAACAGCCACACCGCGCCCACGAGCGAGAAGGGCACCGCGAGCAGGATGATGCCCGTCTTGACCGCCGAGCCCGTGTTGGCGTAGAGCAGCAGCGCGATCAACAGCAAGGTCAGCGGTAGGACGAACTTAAGCCGCTCGCGCACGCGCGCCATGTTCTCGTACTGGCCGCTCCACACGAGGGTGTAGCCCGTCGGCACCTTCAGACGCGACGACACCAGGCGCTTGGCCTCGTCGACATAGCCCCCGATGTCGCGGCCGGCCATGTCGACATACACATAGCCCGCGAGCTGGCCGTTCTCGTCGCGGATCATGGAAGGTCCCTCGAGCATCTTGATATCGGCGAGCTCGCCCATCGGGACTTGCGCGCCGGAGGAGGTGGGAACCAGCACGCGCTTGAGCTTGGGCAGGTTGTCGCGGAAGTCGCGCGCGTAGCGCACATTGACGCCGTAGCGCTCCCGGCCCTCGTAAGTCGTCGTGATGTTGTCGCCGCCGATCGCGGACATGATGATCGTCTGAGCGTCCTCGATCGAGATACCGTAGCGCGCGAGCTGGTCGCGGTTTAAGACGAAGTCGAGGTAGTACCCCCCCGCCGTACGCTCGGCGAGCACCGTGCGCGTCCCCTTGATTTCCTTGAAGATCGGCTCGAGTTGCCGGCCGATCTCTTGGATCACCGTGAGATCGGGACCCAAGATCTTGACGCCGATAGGCGTGCGCACGCCGGTCGAGAGCATGTCGATGCGGTTCTTGATCGGCATCGTCCAGATGTTCGGGACGCCTGGGAAGCTGAGCTTCTCGTTCATCTCGGTCTGCAGGTCTTCGTAGCTGATGTGATCCGCCCAAAAATGCCGGAACGGCCGCTGGAGCAGATCGGGCAGCCACGAATACCAGCGCTTCGCCCGGCGCCACTGCAACTCCGGCTTGAGTATGACCGTCGTCTCGGCCATCGAGAAGGGCGCCGGGTCGGTCGGAGAGTCCACGCGTCCCGCCTTGCCGAAGACGCTCTCGACCTCGGGGAAAGCTCGAATCTGCTGGTCCTGCCACTCGAGGAGTCGCTT
>JAYTIP010000021.1:0-8929 GCA_043731745.1 Elusimicrobiota bacterium
CGGGCGCCTCGGCGCGGGCCTTCTCGGCGTCCCAAATCTTGCCGAGCTGATCGCTCGTGCCGCCGTTGTTGGCGGCGCTGATGGCGGCGGCCATCGCGATCATGTTCTGCTTGGCCGTGCCCTCGGGCAGGGCCTGCGCGGCGACGAGCAACTGCGCCGCGTCCTGGCGAGTGGAGAGGCTCTGCGGCAAAGTCACGCCCTTGGCCTGCAGCGCGTTGAGCACGCCGATGACGGGGTGGGCCTCGACGGACAGAGGCGCGGCGTGAGCGGGATTAACGGCGGTCGGGTTGGGCAGAGCGGTGAGCTGGGCCGCGTACTCGAGCGCCGCCGGCGCGACTTTGGGCGTCAGCGTGGGGGCGCTCAACGACAGATTGGGCATCGTGATCGGCGCCATCACAGTGACGGCGTTCGGATTGGTGATGCCGCCGAGCGAGCCGGCGGCGGCGGAGGCGCCGCCGATCGTGGCCCCCGCGCCGCTCGTGATAACCTGCGCGAAAGCGTTCATCGGAGTGGTGGCGAAAAGCGCGAGGGCCAAGGTCACGGCCAAGGACTTTCTCGCGGCGGCTTTCTCGATGATCATGTTTCGGCTCCTATGAAATTCGACTAGCGGCGTTGTTGAATTATAGGGGATGAGCCGAGGAGAGGGTTGGGGCGGGTGGGTAAGCGGGGCCCAGACAAACGGCCTAGGTCTCACTGGGTCCGAGGGGTCCCAGGCCTATTTAAAGGAAGAGGGGCTTATTGTAAGTCGCCGGCGGCGCGGAAGACGACGGCCAAGCCGGCGGCGTCGGGGGTCGCCGCGTAGGGGCTGAGGTCGATGGACGCCACGGGGGCGCCGGGACGGAAGCGCAAGCCGCGCTGACCGCCCGCGCGCGCCGTACCCCCCTCCAACACGACCTCGAATACGAACGTGGGGGCGCCCACATCGTCGGCGTCGAGGTCGACGGCCTTGGCGAAAGCGCGGGGCTTGACCCGGCATTCGGCGATGACCGAGGTCCGGCCGCCAAGTGGGACCACGCGCGCGGTCAATTCCTCCGAACCCGATCGGCAGGAGTACTTCCATTTCCCGCCGCCGCGGCGGTGGATGACGATGTCCAGACGCGAGCCGGAGGCAAGGCCGTGGTCCTCATCCAGCGCGAAAGAGAACTCGGCCTCGTACGACTTCCAGCCGAAGCGGTCGGGGAATTCGACGGTGCGGCCCGCGGGGTCAAAGCCGCCGGAGTCTCTTACGGTCACGCGCTCCGCGGCCGGAGCGGGAGCGGCGAGCAAAAGGATTGAAATCAGCGCTTGGAGTAGCATCTATAAAGGATGCCGAGTTCGTATTTCGCCCTTATTGCGCGAAACGGCCGCGCGCCTCGGCGGTAAATCGGGGACCTTGGACCCACGGGCGAGAGTCGTAGGACCCAACGCATTCGTAGTGCGATTGCCTCGCGCGCGTGGGACCCGAAAGTGACAACGCGGGCGGTTGTCGCGTGCTAACATTCCAACCAATGAAACTTCGATCGCTGCTCCGATTGGCGTCGTCGTTCTTTGTTTCGTTCTCCCTGATTCTCGCGCCGTGGCCCGCCGCCGCGCAGGTCGCGCGCGTCGTCGCTCCGAGCGCTGGCGCGTCGGCCTCGGCCGCCGGTGCGGTCGTCGCCCTGCCCCTGGGCTCCGCACTCTCCTCTCCCCTCTCGCCGTCGCTCGGCGCTTTGTCCGCGCCGTCGCTCCAAGTCTCCGGCGCTCCGACGCCGCTGGCGTCCGCGGCCGTTCCCGCGTCTCTCTCCGTTCAAGCTCCGCTTCTCCCCGCTCCGTCCGCGACCGATCCCGGCGCGCCGCTCCCGATCACCGAGGCCGCGCTCGTTCCCGCCGCGCCCGCTCCCGCGACCGGCTTCACGACCGAGGCCGAAGTTCGCGGCAAGACCGTCGTCATGGTCGGCACGAAGGGCTCGCGTCCGTTCATCATGGAGGAGGCCCTGCGCGTCGCGAAGGAGCTCGGCCTGAACCTTGTGCTCGTGGACGACCCGGCCAACCGTAAGAACTCGATCGGCACGATCCCGGACTCGCACTTCATCGCTGCGCCGATCAACACGCGCGTGAACCAGACGATGGACGCCATCGCCGGCACCGTCGCCGCGCATCCTGAGGGCGCAAAGGCGTACGCGGTCGTCAGCTTCATGAGCCTCTACGCGAGCCTGACGGGCCGCGTCACCGACAAGCTCGGCGCGAAGGGCATTCCGGGAGACGTCGTCTCCGCGGCGGACCGCAAGCCCGAGGCGCGTAAGCGCCTCAACACGGACGAGTCGCAGCGCGTCCCGTACGCCGAGATCAAAAGCGAGAAGCAGGCGCGCGAAGCCTACCACGCGGTCTCCGAGGAAGGCAAGTACAAGGTCATGATCAAGACCAGCCGAGGCGAGAACAGCCGCTTCCTCGACCTCAACCTCAAGACCGAGAACGAAGCCGCCGCCGCCTACCTTAAGATGGACGCCGCCGTGCGCGACTTCGTCGCCCGCCCCGAAGCCAAGCAGACCACCTTCAGCACTCACCCCGGCATCATGATGGAGCGCATGCTGGAGAAAAAGGCCGGAACGGAGGAAACCTCCGCCGAAGTCGTGATGCAGAACGGAAAGGCCGTCTTCGCCATCGTCTCCGACACCAAGGGCCTCGGCCAGAAGGGCGAGCTCGCCGGCGGCATCCTGGTGTTCCCCGGTCAGACCGCGGTCGCCGACCACGCCGAACTCGTCGCCGCCTCCGAGCGCGCGCTCAAGGCGCTGGGCCTCACCGACGGCAACGCGCGCCTCGACTTGTTCTCCACCCCCGACGGCCCTCGCGTCATCGAGATCAACCCGTTCATGGGCGGCGTCGCGATCTGGACCGCGGTGAAAAGCCTGACCGGCATGAGCTTGGTCGAGCAGGGCCTGCGCGCGGTGCTCGGCCTGAAGGTCGACCCCGGCCACGCGCCCGACGGAGTCATCCACTACACCTTCCTCGCCTCGAGCCGCAACGGCACGCTCGAGGGCGTCGAAGGCCTCGAGGCCGCGAAGAAGATCCCCGGAGTCGAACTCGCGCGCGTGTTCGTCGAGCCCGGCGACCGCATCGTCGCCGCCAAGGGCAACGCCTACGAAGAATGGGCCGAGGTGATCGGCAAGGGCAAGACCTGGCGCGACGCGATCCGCTCCGCCCTGCTCGCCTCGCGCCGCATGGTCTTGCGCATCAAGCGCGACAACGGCGAAATCGTCCGCGCCCGCGGCGACTACCAGCAGCCCACCGCCGACGACCTGGCGCCGTTGCCCAAGGTCGAGCCCGCCCCCGCAGCGCCGCCCGTCGACCTCTCGCCGAGCCTGACCTCGAAGGCCGTCCTCGGCTTCCTCTCCACCTTCCTGCTCGTCTCGACCGTGGTCGAGTCGACCTCGCTCGCCGTCTCGCAGATGACCCAGCCGCTGTCGCAGGGCTTCCTCGCCTTAGCCGCGCTCACGAGCGTCAGCTACGGCGCCTACACGATCGGCTCCTTCCTCGGCGGCTCGATCATCAAGCGCCTCGGAATCCGCGCGACCTATCGCGGCGTGCTGGTCGCCCGCGCTTTGATCTGGACCACGCTCGCGCTGCTGTTTAACCCGGCGACCGGCACGATCGCGCTCGCCGCTTTGATTCCCCTGTTCTCGCTCGACTACTTCTTCCACTCCATCGGCCGCGTGGCCGAGCACAGCCTGCAGGTCGCCTGGTTCCAGAACAGCGAAACCAAGTCGAGCCGCTTCGGAAGCTTCCGCGACTTCATCGAGTACGGCACCGTCTTCATCGGCTCGGCGATGGCGCTCGTCGTCGCCGCGGTCGGTTTCGGCGCGGTGATCTACCCCGCCCCGATCGCCTTCGGCGTCGCCGCGCTCCTCGCGCTGGGCCTCGCGTTGCCCAAGGCCGGCCCCGAGAAGGACAGCAAGGGCAAGTGGAGCGACGGCTTTAAGACGATCTTCAAGGACTCCGGCATCTACAAGCCGCTGTTCGGCTTCGCCCTCGTCAACAGCTTCCTGTACATGATGTACTACATCGTCGCGACCGCCTTCGGCGCCTACGCGACGCACGATCCCCAGCACGCGGCCGCCGTCGCGGGCTCTTTGACGGGCGTGTACGGCGTCGGCGCCTTGATCGGCGCGGTCGTCATGGATCGCATGGCCGCGCGTATTTCGAAGAAAGTCGAAGCCATGCCGGCCGCCGACCAGAAATCGGGCGAGCGCCGCCTGTACTCCGAAAGCGCCGCCCGCGTCCTCCCCTGGGCCGCCGCCGCCTTGCTCGGCTCTTGGTTGCTCACCAGCACCATGCACCTCGGCACCTTGCTCTGGCCCATGTTCCCCGTCTCGATCGCGCTCCTCGCGATCGGATTCACCGCCCAGCTCGCGTCGAACCACCTCGACACGATCATGAAGTCGAACATCCCCAAGGAGAATAAGGACGTCTCCGTCGGCGCGATCCGCGCGTTGATCTATCTCTCCCACGTGTTCGGCTTCCTGCTCTGGGGCGGCATGTTCGCCTGGCTCGGCACCGGCGCCTTCGCCGCCTTCGCCGCCTTCTACACGGTGGTCGCCGTCCTCTACCTCTGGCTCGCCCGCTCCCTCAAAGCCAAGAAGCAACGCAACAGCTAGGGGTCAGACCCCTTGTTGTTGCGTAAAAAAAAGAAGAGGCCGGCGGGGTTTCCCGCCGGCCTCTCTTTTTAGGATCGACTTACTTCGCGGCGGGGGCCGGAGCGGTCTCGGTCTTAGCGGCCTTCTTCGCGGCCTTCTGAACCGTGCCCTTCTGAGCCTTGCACTCCTTCTTGGTCAAGGCAGTCCAGCCCTTGCCCTTGCAGGCGTTCTGGCCCTTGCACGCGGAACCTTCCGCGGCGCACTCGCTGGTGCCCTTGCAGGCGTTGACGCCGAGGCAGTGAACGGTGTTGGCCTTCTTCGCCGGCATCTTCGCGTCGGACTTGGCTTCGGCCTTGGGGGCGTCGCCCTTCGGCGCGTCGGCCTTGGGGGCGTCGGCGGCGAACACGGGCATGGAGGCGGCGAACAGTCCGGCGAGGGCGGCTTCGACGACGAGCGACTTGGTGAGGGTCTTCATGGTTTTGGGTTGGTCTCCTGTTTTTGACTTCGTCCAGAGTGAGTGCGGCCCGTGAGGATTCTATTACATGTGGGGTTCAAGATAATCGAGATCTTTGCCGAAGGTCTCGCGCAGTCCGAACAAGGAGGCGAGCGCCAGGCCGAAGCACAAGGTGCCCACGAGCCCGGCGGCGCCTAATATGCCCTGGGTCGGCTTAAGGAACTGGAACAGGGCCGAGACCGCCACGAGCGAGCCGCGCACGAAGTTCGGCACCGTCGTGGTCGCCGTCGCGCGGATATTGGTGCCGAACTGCTCGGAGGCGATCGTCACGAAGATCGCCCAATAGCCGGAGAAGAAGCCGAGAAAGCCGCAGGTCAGGTAAAAGGTCCCGAGCGACGCTCCCTTCAAATTGAGATAGACCGCGCAGGAGATCGCGGTCGCGACCACGAAGACCAAGGCGGCCTTCTTTCGGCTGCGCAGCAGCTGGCTCAAGCCGCCGCTCGCGAAGTCGCCCATGGCGCAACCCGCGTACAACCACATGACCGCGCGCGAGCCGGTCGGCAAGACCGGCATGTTAAGCGCCTTGCCGAACTCCGGAGCGAAGGTCGCCAGAATTCCGATGACGAACCACACCGGGACGCCGAGCGCGATGCACGACAGATAGCGCTTGATCCGGTCCGCGTCCGAGAACAGCATGAAGAAGTCCCCGCGCTTGGCCGTCGAGTTCTTGACCTTGTCGAAGATGCCGGACTCGTAAACGCCGATGCGCAAGGTGAGCAACGCCAAGCCCATGCCGCCGCCGATCCAATACGCGTTGCGCCAGCCGAAATAGTCACCGACGAGACCCGCGATCACGCCGCCCGCGATGCCGACGCCGGCCACGACCATGGTCCCGTAGCCGCGCGTCTCCTTCGACATGAGCTCGCACACCAAGGTGATGCCCGCGCCGAGCTCGCCGGCAAGGCCGATCCCGGCAATGAAGCGAAGAGCGGCGTAAGCCGGCACGGAATGAACGAAGCCGTTGGCGATGTTCGCGACGGAATACATCGCGATCGAGCCGAACAGGACCGAGAGGCGGCCCTTCTTGTCGCCGAGGATCCCCCACAGCAGGCCGCCGATCAGCATGCCCGTCATCTGCATGTTGATGAGCAGCAAGCCGGTGTCGAGCAGCTTATCCGAGGCCACGCCGATGTCCTTGAGGCTCGTCACGCGCACGATGCTGAAGAGGATCAGGTCGTAGATGTCGACGAAATAGCCGAGCGCGGCGAGCAGGACGGCGGCGATCGCGTTGCGCTTGTCATCGTTCGTAGACATGGGGGCCATCTTATGAAATAATAGGTCGTCTTCCTCATATAGGGGGTTGTTCCCGATGCGCTCGATGAAAGTCCTGTTGTCCGCCGCCCTCGTCGCGGCCCTCGCCCTTCCCGCTTCCGCCCTCAAAGTCGGCCTCGTCTTCGACGTCGGCGGTCGCGGCGACAAGTCCTTCAACGACTCCGCCTTCCGCGGCCTCGAGCGAGCTAAGAAGGAGCTCGGAGTTGAATACGAGTACATCGAGCCCTCCGAGGCCGCCGACCGCGAGAACGCCCTGCGCCAGTTCGCCAGCGGCAAGTTCGACCTGATCATCGGCATCGGCTTCATCTTCACCGACGACGTCAACCGCGTGGCCGCCGCCTTCCCCGCCAAGCCGTTCGCCTGCGTCGACTACGCCGTCAACCCGGCCAAAGCCATGCCCGCCAACGTGGTGGCGCTTAAGTTCCGCGAGCAGGAAGCCTCCTTCCTCGGCGGCGTGGTGGCCGCTCTCACCTCCAAGACCAAGACGATCGGCTTCGTCGGCGGCATGGACGTTCCCCTCATCCACAAGTTCGAGGCGGGCTTCAAGGCCGGTGCGCAATGGGCCGATCCGAAGGTCAAGGTGCTCTCCGCGTACGCGGGCGTGACGCCCGAAGCGTTCAAAGACCCCTCGAAGGGCAAGGAGATCGCCCTCTCTCAGATCGGCCAGGGCGCGGACGTGATCTACCACGCGTCGGGCTCGACGGGCCTCGGCGTGTTCGAGGCCGCGCGCGACAAGAAGATCCTCGCGATGGGCGTCGATTCCGACCAGTACCACGACGCCCCCGGCTTCGTGCTGACCTCGGTGACCAAGCAGGTCGACGAGGCCGTGTTCCGCACGATCAAGGCCGCGAAGGACGGCAAGCCGCTCAAGGGTATTTTAGAGCTCGGGCTGAAGGAGAAGGGCGTCGATTATGTCTACGACGCCAACAACAAGGCCTTGATCTCCGCCGCGACGCGCGCCAAGGCCGAAGAAGCGCGTAAGCTGATCGTCGCCGGAAAGCTCAAGGTCCCCTTCAAGTAAGATGGCCGACGCCGTCCGCCTGACGGGCATCGTCAAGCGTTATCCCCGCGTCGTCGCCAACGACGGCGTGACGCTGACGGTGGCCGCCGGCTCGATCCACGCCCTCCTCGGCGAAAACGGAGCCGGCAAGTCGACCTTGATGAAGATCCTCTACGGGATGGTGCGTCCCGACGAGGGTTCGATCGAAATCAAGGGCGCGACGAAGAAGTTCGACGGCCCTCAAGACGCGATCGCCGCGGGCATCGGCATGGTGCACCAGCACTTCATGCTCGTACCGCCCCTCTCCGTCGCCGAGAACGTGGCCCTCGGCTCCGAGCCCGACGCGCCGGGCGCCAAAGGTCTCGCCGGCGTTTGGGATTTGGCCAAGGCGCGCGCCGATGTGGCGCGCCTCTCCAAAGAATACGGTCTCAAGGTGGACCCCGACGCGATTGTCGAGAACCTCTCGGTCGGCGAGCAGCAGCGCGTCGAGATCGTGAAGGTGCTCTACCGCGGCGCGAAAATCCTGATCCTCGACGAGCCGACCGCGGTGCTCACGCCGCAGGAAGCAGACGAACTCTTCGTCACTTTGCGCCGTCTGCGCGACGCGGGCTCGACGATCGTCTTCATCAGCCACAAGCTCAAGGAAGTCATGGCGCTGTGCGACGAGGCCACCGTGATGCGCCGAGGCAAGACCGTCGGCGCGGTCAAGATCGCCGAGAGCTCGGTCGACAAGCTCGCCGCACTCATGGTCGGCGACCTGGGCGCCTCCGAACGAGACCCCGCCGCTTACCGCTATGAAGGCGCGCCCAAGGCGGTGCTGACGCTCGACCGCGTCTCCGCGCTCGGCCCGCGCGGCGAGACCGCGCTCAAGGACGCGACGCTCGGCATCAACGGCGGCGAGATCCTCGGCATCGCGGGCGTCGAAGGCAACGGCCAGCGTGAGCTCGCCGAGGTGATTTGCGGCCTACGACCGATGTCGGCGGGCATCTTGAACGTCCAGGGACGCGTCGCCTATGTGCCCGAGGACCGCCACCGCCACGGCCTGCTTCTTCCCGCACCCGCCTGGGAGAACACCTTGCTCGGCCGCCAGCGCGAGAAGGCCTTCGCGTCCGCGCTGTCCGTCGACCGCGACGCGGCGCGCGCGCTCACGGCTGAGATCATCAAGGACTACGATGTGCGCCCCCCCGAGGCCGACCAGCCCGCGGGCGCGTTCTCCGGGGGCAACCAGCAGAAGCTGATCGTCGGCCGCGAGATCTCGAAGAACCCCGCCTTGCTCGTCGTCGCGCATCCCACGCGCGGCGTCGACCTCGGCGCCTCGCGCCTCATCCACGAGAAAATACTCAAGGCCAAGGCCGCGGGCACGGCCGTCCTGCTCATCTCAGCCGACCTCGACGAGGTCATGGCGTTGTCCGACCGCATCGCGGTGCTGTGCGCGGGCAAGGTCGTCGGACAGTGCGACCGCAAGGACGCCAAGATCGAACAACTCGGCCTGTGGATGGCCGGCGTGGAGAACGCGAAGTGAAGGCTCTCGCGCGCGAGGCCCGCTGGGTCGGC
>JAYTIP010000022.1:0-8723 GCA_043731745.1 Elusimicrobiota bacterium
GTCCTGTCCGCTCGGCCCACTTTCTCGCCCGCGCAGGTCTCCGCCGCGATCCGCGGCGGCGCGGACTCGATCGGCGTCTCCGGCCTCGGCGTCGCCTCGGTCGGGACCGCCGGCACCACCTCCGGCGCCGGGCGCATGGACGCCTACCGCTCGATGCGCCTCGCGGTCAAAGGCACGCTCGCCGGCTTTGACGGCGAGGAAAAGCCCATCGCGTTCCCCAACCCGTTCAAGCCCGCGCAGAGCGGCACGGTGGCCTTCGCGATCCCGCCTGCCCTGCAGGGCGCCACGATGAACATCAAGATCTACACGATCGACGGCACCTTCGTGCGGACGGTGACGGGCCTGTCCTGGGACGGCAAAAACACCGAGGGCACCCCGGTCGCGAGCGGCACCTACGTCTTCGTCGTGACGACCTCCGCCGGCAGCGGCCGCGGCCGTTTCTCGGTGCTGCGGTGAATTTAGTAGCCTTCAACCTGACGCGGGGTTCTATCGTCGCGACGCAAGTCGCGAAGGCCGACACCTCCGCGTCGCGCAACAAGGGCTTGCTCGGCCGTGAGTCGCTGGCGCCGGAGGCGGGCCTCTGGATCGTGCCGTGCCCGATGATTCACACCTTCTTCATGAAATTCTCGATCGACGTGCTCTTTCTCGACTCCGCTCTGCGCGTCGTGCGCGTGATCGAGGACCTGCGCCCCTGGCGCCTGTCGCCGTGGGTCTGGAGCGCGAATAGCGTGCTCGAGCTCAAGGGCGGCGTGCTCAAAGGCTCGGTGCGCGCGGGCGACCAGCTCGAGATGAGGCCCGCATGAGCGAGACGAAGCCCGCCGAATTTCCGACGCCTTCGGGCATCGACATCTTGCGCTATTACGGCCCCGACACGGTCAAGACGGGCGAGCTCGGCACGGCCGGCTCGTATCCCTTCACTCGCGGCATCCAGCAGACGATGTACCGCGGACGCCTCTGGACGATGCGCCAGTACGCGGGCTTCGGCACGGCGAAGCAGACGAACCAGCGCTTCCGCTTTTTGCTTGAGCAGGGTCAGACGGGCCTATCGACCGCCTTCGACCTGCCGACCCAGATCGGCCTCGACGCCGACGACCCCAAGTCCAAGGGCGAGGTCGGCCGCGTCGGCGTGCATATCGGCACGATCGACGACATGGAGCAGCTGTTCGACTCGATCCCGCTCGACCAGGTCTCGACCTCGCTGACGATCAACGCGACGGCCTCGGTGCTGCTCGCGTTTTATGTGGCGGTCGCCAAGAAGCGCGGCATCCCGCTTAAGGCGCTCAAAGGCACGCTCCAGAACGACATCCTGAAGGAATTCATCGCGCGCGGCACCCAGGTGTTTCCCGTCGAGGCGTCGCTGCGCTTGTGCGCGGACTCGATGGAATGGTCGTTCAAGAACACGCCTCAGTTCCATCCGATTTCGATCTCGGGCTATCACATCCGCGAGGCCGGCTCCGACGCCGTGCAAGAACTCGCTTTTACGTTTGCCAACGCCGTCGTTTATATAGAAACCCTGCGGGCTCGAGGTGTTCCGATCGATCTCGCAGGCCCGAAGCTCGCTTTTTTCTTCGGCTGCCATAACCACTTCCTCGAAGAAATCTCCAAGTTCCGCGCCGCGCGCCGTGTCTGGGCGCGCGTGATGAAGGAGGAGCTCGGGGCGCTCGACGCCAAATCCCAGTCTCTTCGCTTCCATGTGCAGACTTGCGGCTCGACGCTCACCAGCCAGCAGCCCATGAACAACGCGATGCGCGTGGCCTGGCAGGCGATGGCCGCGGTTTTAGGCGGCGCGCAAAGCCTGCACACCAACTCCTACGATGAGGCGCTCTCTCTTCCTTCCGAGGAGTCGGCGTCGCTCGCCTTACGCACCCAGCAGATCCTCGCGCACGAAACCGGCGTGACCGACACCGTCGATCCGGTCGCCGGCTCCTGGGCGATCGAGTCGCTGACCTCCGAGATCGAGGCGCGCGTTCGCGCGAAGCTCGACGAGATCAAGAAGTCGGGCGGCATGCTCAAGCTCATCGAGGGCGAGGTGCCCCAGCGCGAGATTCAGGAAGCCTCCTACCGCTGGCAGCGCGACGTCGAGGAAGGCCGCCGCAAGATCGTGGGCGTCAACGCCTTAAAGTCCGAGGAGAAGGATTCGACCGCGGCGAAGCGCCTCAAGGTCTCGCCCAAGCTTGAGGCCGAGCAGATCAAGCGGCTCAAGGCCTTCCGCAAGGCCCGCGACGGAAAGGCCGCGGCCGCCTCGCTCGCGCGGCTCGACAAGGCGGCGCGCTCGCCCAAAGAGAATTTGTTCCCGCACATCCTTCACGCCGTCGAGTCCCGCGCCACCATCGGCGAAATCTTCGGGACTTTGCGGAGCGTCTTCGGAGAATACCATGGCGGTTAAAGGACTTCAGCGGCGAAAAACGGTTTCGGAAGTTCTCGCGGAGCGCAAGCTCCTCGACGAGGCGCAGCTCAAGAAAATCACCGAGGAGGCGGCGAAGACGGGCAAGACCTTCCAGCAAGCCGCGATCGACTCGGGCCTGATCGGCAAAGCGCAGCTCCTGAAGGCGTTGTCGGAGGATTGGCAGGTCAAGGCCGTCGACCTGCTCCAGATGGATGTCGACGCCGAAGTCGCCAAGATCATCCCCGAAGCCGTCGCCCGCCGCCACATCGCGATCCCCTTCGCGAAGGAAGAAAGCGTGCTGTTCGTCGCGATGGCGGACCCGCGCGATTTCTTCGCTTCCGAGGACATTCAGCTGCGCACCGGCCTCGAAATCCAGCCCTATCTCGCGCTGCCGACGGACATCCTGTCCGCGCTCGACACCTCCTACGGACGCGGCGAGGGCGAGGCGCTCAACCGCCTGATGACGGACGTCGCCAAGAGCGAGATGGAGAAAGTCCCCGACGGCGAGGGGATCGAGGTTCAGAAGGAGCAGGCGAAGTCCGACATCAGCGAGGTCGACGCGTCCGCGCCCGAGGTCGAGAAGTTCGTCAACGCGATCATCCTGACCTGCATGTCGATGAAGGCCTCGGACATCCACGTCGAGCCCTTCGAGGACCCGGCGGGCAAGAACTCGAAGATCCTCCTGCGCTACCGCGTCGACGGCATGCTGCTGCCCGGGACCTTCTCCGTGCCGTGGAGCTACCGCAACGCGATCGTCGCGAAGATCAAGATCATGACGAACTCGATGAACATCACCGAGCGGCGCATTCCGCAGTCGGGCCGCATCCAGATCCTCGCCCAGGGCAAGCCCATCGAGTTCCGCGTCGAAATGGTCCCGACCGTGTACGGCGAGTCGTGCGTCATGCGTATTCTCGACCGTGCGAGCGTGCAGGTCGACATCATGAAGATGGGCTTCCTTCAGGACACGCTCGACAAGCTCCTGGGCCTGCTCCGGGGCATCGGCGGCAAAAAGAACTTCGGCCTCATCGTCGTCTGCGGTCCGACGGGATCCGGTAAATCGACGACCCTCTACGCCTGCCTCAACCACATCAACCGCCCGGACATCAAAATCCTGACCGCGGAAAACCCCGTCGAGTACAACCTCGACGGGATCGTCCAGGTCCCCGTCAACCCCGACGTGAAGCTCGGCGGCGACAAGAAATTCGACTTCGCCGCGGCCCTGCGCTCCTTCCTGCGCCTCGACCCCGACGTCATCATGGTCGGTGAAATCCGCGACGAGGAAACCGCCCACATCGCCATGGAAGCCGCCATGACGGGTCACTTGGTGTTCTCCACCATCCACACCAACGACGCGGCCTCCACCATCTCGCGCCTGACCGACATGGGCCTGCCCGCCTTCATGGTCGCCACGACCGTCAAGGCCATTCTCGCCCAGCGTCTGTCGCGGCGCCTGTGCTCGTGCAAGGTGCCGCACGACCCGAAGCCCGAGGAGATCAAGATTTTCCAGGAGAACAAGGTCGACCTGCCCGCGGGCACGAAGATCATGGGACCGCCGCCCAACGGCGGCTGCGACACCTGCAAGAACCTCGGCTACAAGGGCCGCGTCGGCATGCACGAAATCCTCGTCATGACCGACACCCTGCGCGGGTTCTGCCTCAAGGACGTGGCCGCCGACAACGTCCGCAAGGAAGCGGTCAAAGAGGGCATGCGCCTGATCGTGCAGGACGGTCTGGAGAAGGTGAAGATGGGCCTGACCTCCTGCCGCGAAGTGCTCGGAGGCACGGAGTAAGCCATGGCTAAAACCAACGCGAATCCGGCCGGACCGGAGATGAATGTCGATCTGGCACTCGAATTATTCTCGATCGCCGGCTCGCTCAACTCGACCACCGACCTGGACTTCCTCCTGCAGAAGATCGGCGCCGCCGCCGAGCAACTCCTGGACTCGGAGGCGAGTGCCATCATGCTCGTCACCGACGACAAGAAGAACCTTTTCTTCCGTGTCGCCTCGGGCGAGAAGGCCAAGGCGCTACGCACCATGACCTTGCCCATCGGCCAGGGCATCGCCGGCTGGGTCGCCAAGGAGCGCCAGCCGCAGGTCGTCAACGACACGAAGAGCGATCCCCGCTTCGCGGGAAAATTCGACAAGGCGTCGGGCTTCATCACGCGCTCGCTTCTCTGCGTGCCGATGATGTTCCGCGGCGAGCTCGTCGGCGTCGTCGAGGTCCTCAACAAGCGCGAGGGCGGCTACGGCGAAGGGCATATCGGGTTGTTGTCGTCGCTGGCGAACTTAGCGTCGGTGGCCATCGTCAACGCGAAGATCATGGCCGAGCAGAAGAACTTCTTCTCGCACGTGCTCGAATTGCTCACCGCCTCCATCGAGACCTCGCGCCCGGGGCTTGACGGCTACCCCATGCGCACGGCGAAGCTCGCCTGCGAGATCGGACGCGCCCTCGAGGTCGACGAATACGAGTACCGCATGCTCTATTACGCCGGCGTCCTTCATAAGATCGGCTATGTGGCGTTCAAGAGCCAACGCCTGCTCGCGGATTTGGGCGTGACCAGCGCCTCCGAGGAAATGCTGCCCGCCTTCTCCGCGCGCATGCTCGAAGGCATCAAGATGCTCGACGGCGCCGTGCCCATGGTGCGACATCACAAGGAACGCGTCGACGGCACCGGTTACCCAGGTAAGCTCAAGGGCGAGGAGATTCCGCTCGGCGCCCGCATCCTGGGCCTCGTGGTGAAGATGGAGGAGCTGCGCGCCTCCGGCCTCAAGGGCGCGGTGCTGGGAGCCCAGGCGCTCAAGGAAGCCCGCGACGGCGTGGGCTCGCGCTACGACGCGAAGGTGGTCGAAGCCTTCGCGGCCGTCCTGGAATCGCAGGGAGGAGCTCTCTAATGGACAAGCCGCTTCGCGTCCTCATCGCCAAGCCCGGTCTCGACGGTCACGACCGCGGCGCCAAGGTCATCGTGCGCGCGTTGCGCGACGCCGGCTTCGAGGTCATCTACACGGGCATCCGTCAGACGCCCGAGATGATCGCGGCCGCCGCCATGCAGGAAGATGTGGACGCCGTCGGGCTCTCGCTGTTGTCCGGCGCGCACCTCACGCTCTTTCCGGCAATCTGCAAAGAGCTGAAAAAGAAGGGCCTCAAGGACGTGCTCGTGTTCGGCGGCGGAATCATCCCCGACGAGGACATCCCGGCCCTCAAAAAAGCGGGCGTCGACGGAGTCTTCGGCCCTGGCACGCCGTTGCAGACGATCGTCGACTACCTGAAGGGGAAGCTGGCCGTTGCCAAGTAAGGTCAAAGCGGCGGACCTCGTCAAGCGCGTGAAGAAAGGCGACCACGCGGCCGCGTCGCGCGCCCTCTCGATCGTCGTCAACGACGATCCGTCTTCCGAAATTCTCGCCAAGGAGTTCTTCAAGTCCTCCGGCTCCGCCCAGAAGGTCGGCGTCTCCGGCCCGCCCGGCGCGGGCAAATCGACCTTGACGGGCCGCCTCATCGGCCACTACCGCAAGCATAAGCTCAAGGTCGGCGTGCTCATGGTCGATCCTTCTTCTTCGATTTCCGGCGGCGCCTTCCTCGGCGACCGCCTGCGCGTCATGGAGCACGCGACCGACTCGGGGGTGTTCATCCGCTCTCTCGCCTCGCGCGGGATGATCGGCGGCCTGACCTACGCGATCTTCGGCGCGATCCACGTGCTCGAGACGCTCGGCTGCGACAAGATCTTGATCGAGACCGTCGGCACGGGGCAGGACGAAGTCGAGATCGCCTCGGTGGCCGACACCGTCCTGTATGTCACGACGCCCTCGATGGGCGACGAGATCCAGGCGATGAAGGCGGGCGCCATGGAGATCGGGGACATTTTCGTGGTGAACAAGGCCGACCTCGCGGGCAAGGACAAAGCCGTGGCGGACCTGCGCGCAGCGCTCGGCCTCGGCCATTCCGCGGGACAGGCGGTCAAAGCCTGGGAGCCGCCGATTATCGCCACCTCCGCCAAGAGCGGCGAAGGGATCCCGGAGCTCGCTCAGGAGCTCGACGGCCACTGGAAGCACCTGGAGAAGTCCGGCGAGGGCCGCGCGCGGCTCAAGCGCCAGCACGCGACTGAGCTGCAGTTCTGGATCCAACGCCGCGTCATCAAGAGCGCGCTCGAGCGCGTGACCGACAAGATTTTGGAAGACATGGTCAGCCGCAAGACCGATCCGGGCAGCATCGGGCGCAAGCTCCTCAAATGAAGCTCCATCACATCGGCGTGGCCGTTCGAAACCTCGACGAAGCGATCAAGCGCTACGAGGCCGACGGCCTGAAGGTCGCTCATCGCGAGAAGGTCCCTGCCCAGCGCGTGGAAGTCGCGTTTGTGGGCGAGCGCCCGTGGATCGAACTCGTCGCCGGCTTAGACCCGGAGTCGCCTGTGTCTAAATTTATAGACAAACGCGGCCCCGGCCAGCATCATCTCGCTTTCGCCGTGCCGAGCATCGCCGAAGAGCTGGAAAAGCAGTCGGCGTCCGGGGCCCAACTCATCGACAAGGCCGCTCGCCCGGGCGCTTGGGGACACAAAGTCGCCTTCCTTCACCCGAAGGATCAAGGCGGCGTACTGATCGAACTCGTGGAGGAAGCCCGCTGAGGACTGTTGTCAACAACAGTTCAACTCGTGGAACTTGTGAATATCGTGGATAACTCCAACAAAGACTCCGGCAAAGAGAAGAAGGAACGCCCTCTCGTCTCCCCGAAGACTCAAATTTTATTCGACAAGCGCGCCAAGGTGGAAGCCGGAGGCGGTCCCGAGCGCCACGCCGCGCAGAAGGCTCAGGGCAAGCTCGGCGCGCGCGAGCGCATCGAGCTGCTCGTCGACGACGACAGCTTCGAGGAGATCGACGCGTTGGTCGAGACGCGCGCGACCGACTTCGGCCTCGACAAGAAGTACATGGCCGCCGACGGCGTCGTCACCGGCTTCGCGCGCATCAACGGGCGCCCGATCTGCATCTATGCCCAGGACTTCACCGTCGTCGGCGGCTCGCTCGGTCTCGCCCACGCCATGAAGATCTGCAAGGCCATGGACATGGCCATTACGGCCGGCGTGCCCGTAATCGGCCTGTGCGATTCCGGCGGAGCGCGCATTCAAGAGGGCGTGGAATCCCTCGGTGGCTACGCGGAGATTTTCTACCGCAATGTCGACGCGTCGGGCTTCGTGCCGCAAATTTCCGCCATCCTCGGCCCCTGCGCGGGCGGCGCCGTGTACTCGCCCGCCTTGACGGACTTCATCTTCATGGTCGAGGGCACGAGCCACATGTTCATCACCGGCCCCGAGGTCGTCAAGGCGGCGACCGGCGAGACCTGCGACTTCGAAACCCTCGGCGGCGCCGACACTCATTCGCGCCTCTCGGGTGTGTGCCACTTCACCGCCGGCTCCGAGCACGACTGCTTCCGCCAGATTCGCGAGTTGCTCGACTTCCTTCCGCAGAACTGCCGCGAGAAGCCCAAGCCCGTCATGCCCAGCGACGACCCCAAGCGCGAGAGCGACATTCTCGAGCGCGTCGGTGAGCTCGAGCCCAAGAAGGCGTACAAGATCCACGATGTGATCTGGGAAATCGCCGACGGCCACCAGTTCTTCGAGGTCCAGCGCGGCTTCGCGCGCAACATCGTCGTCGGCTTCATTCGGCTTGACGGTGAATCCGTCGGCGTCGTCGCCAACAACCCGCAGGTGCTCTCCGGCGCGCTCGACATCGACGCGTCCGAGAAGGGCGCGCGCTTCATCAACTTCTGCGACAGCTTCAACATTCCGCTGCTCACCTTGGTCGACGTCCCGGGCTACTGGCCGGGGCTCGAGCAGGAGCACGGTGGAATCATTCGCCGGGGTGCTAAGCTCCTCTACGCCTACTGCCGCGCGAGCGTTCCCAAGGTCACCGTCGTTCTGCGCAAAGCGTACGGCGGCGCCTACGACGTGATGAGCTCCAAGCACATCCGCGGCGACGTGAACTATGCGTGGCCCTGTGCTGAGATCGCCGTCATGGGCCCGCAGGGGGCCGTCAGCATCCTTTATAAGGCCGAGCTCAAGGCCGCCAAGGACCCCGAGAAGCGCCGGGCCGAGCTCGTCCAGGAGTACGTCGACAAGTTCGCCTCGCCCTTCCAGGCCGCCAAGCGCGGCTACATCGACGAGGTCATCGAGGCCCGTAAGACCCGTCCCAAGGTCATCCGGGCGCTCAAGTTCTTGAAGGGGAAGAAGGTCTCTCGTCTTCCCAAGAAGCACGGCAACATCCCTTTGTAATGGTGTCAGGCCTAACAATTCGACGAATTCTTTCGACGTGAACTGACACAATTCGTCGAATTGTTAGGCCTGACACCAC
>JAYTIP010000023.1:0-4110 GCA_043731745.1 Elusimicrobiota bacterium
GCGCCGACTCGACGCGCGGAGCGGCGGATGCAGGAGCGGGCGGAGGCGGCGAGGAAATGTTCTGAGTCTGAGACACCGGCGCCGCCTCGTAAACGGGGCGCGCTTTGACGATCGCATCGGCCAGCACGCTCGAAGAGCGCGCCGCCGCCCTCGCCAGCATTCGAGCCGCCAGCAGCAGCGCCGCCGAGACGAGAAGAATCAATATCAGGTGTCCGGCGTCGCGCGGCCGCGAAAACGCCGCGCGCCAAGCCGGGATGAACGCCGTGCGGATCACGTTGAGCTCGTCGCCGCGCGCCATGTCGAGCGCCAGCATCTCCCCGGTCACGCGCGCGGCCTCCGCCGAACGAGCGTCGTCGAGACGCGCGTCGAGAACGAGCCAGGCCCTCACGCCCTGAATCTTGAATGACTCCTCGTGATGGGTCTCCTCGGTCGACGCGTGCCCGCCGGGCCCGACGACCTGGACGGCGCCGCGCCGGATCACGCGCTCGCCTCGCAACTCGACCGCCACCGACGCGCGCCCCGGGCCGAGCATGCGCTCAAGCGCCGCGTCCACCCGCGCCTCGAGACGAGCCGCGCCGTCGGGCTCCGCTCCGGATGAGGAGGTCATGGCCGCGCCGGCGGGAAGCGCCCACAGCGCGGCGGACAGAAGGATTGCTTGCACGCCCCCAGGATAGCACCGCGGCACCGTCCGCCGATTACGCAATTGTTATGTTAAGGAAGGGGGGCCTCCCAGCCGCCTTGAAATTGTAACAGTGCGGCCTTATACTCCAAAGGTTATGCCTGAATCCGACGAAAAATCCGACTGGCTCGGAGACCTGCGCTGGCAGGGCTATCCGCGCCTCTCGCCCATCCGCGACATCGCGGCCAAGTCCGACGAACTCCCCAATCCGAGGCCGCGTAAAGGCGCCGATGTCCGCGCCGAGAACATCGTCCGCGAGAACGAAGCCCTGCGCGCCAAGATCGACCTCCTCATCCGCCACACCTCGGACTTCGAGCGCCGCCTTTCCGACGCCGGCGCCGCCTACGAGGGAGCGGCCCTCGAAGCCGACTCCGCCCGCCGCTCCGCCGAGCTCGAGCGCGAGCGCATGCTGGGCGAGCTCGCGTCACTCAAATCCGAGCTGACGCGCCGTGAAACCCGCGAGTCCACGCGTGAATCCGAGCTCGCCCTCGAGCGCGAGCGCCGCGCCGACGCGGAGAAAAACCTCCTCGAGGCCCGTCGCCGGCTCAACGATCTCGAGGCCGAGCTCCTGCGCGCCCGCGGCCGAGGCGCCGAGCTCTCCGGAAGCATCGCCGAGCTCCGTCGTCAGGCCGACTCCTCGCACGAGCGCCTGCTCCAGGCCAAGGCCCTCACCGATCAAGACGTCCAAATCCTGCGCCAGGAAATGCGCGAGTTCCTCGCCAATTTCCACCGCATCCAGGAAACCTTCGCCGAGCCGCCCCCCGGAGACTCGAAATGAAATATTGGACCTATATGAAGGGAGAGGTGCCCGGCAGCTACGAGCCCGCCGCCCTCGTCGCCCTACCCGATTTTTCCATGACCACCTTGGTCTGCCCCGGAGAGGGGGAGATCGCCGAGAAGAACTGGCGCCGCGCCGGGGAGTTCGACGACATCGTCCTCGCCCACGACGCCCATCAAGCTCAAGTCCCTCCTGCGGCCCCGCTCGGCGCACCGCCGGTGCGCTCGTCCAACGAGGTCGACGCCTTGCTCGACACCGCCAGCACCCGTCTCTTCTCCCACGTCGCCGACCTCATGAAAGAGCTGGAAACGCGCCGCGACGAGAAATCCCTCATCGTCTCCCTTCAGCGCCAGATCTCCGCGCTCAAGCAGGAGCTCGCCCAGTCCCGCGAGGCCGTGACGATGCTCGAGATGCGCGTCCCGCGCATCGCCGAGCTCGAAGAGTCCCAGCGCAAGGACCACGCGAGCTTGGCCCAGATGCAGGTCAACCTCTCCGCCCGCGAGAACGCGCTCGCCGACCTGCGCGTCGCCTCCGAAAAGCTGCGCAACGAGTTCGACGCCGCCAAACGCCGACTCGTGGAAACCGAAAATGACCTCGGCATCCGCAACCGCCTGGTCGACAAGCTGTCCCACGACCTCTCCGAGAAAGAGCTGTCCTTGGCCAAAGCCCTCGGCGTCATCCGACGCCTCGAGGAAGACCTCAACCGGCTGTGTCCTTCGCCCGACCTCCTCAAACCCGCCGTCCCCGCGCCGGTCCGCGCCGCGCCGCCGCCTTCTCCGACCGCGCGTCCCGCCGTCACGCCCTTCGTTCCGGTCGAGCCCGTCGCGCCCATCGCCGCGCGGGCCGCCGAGCCCGAGCCTCAGCCCAACAAGGTCCTCTCCGTTCCGGAATTCAAGACGCCCGCCCCGGGCGCCTTTACCAACGACGAACCGCCGCCCACCCCGCCGTACCTCGAGCCTCACCCCACCGACCCGCCCAAGGCCCAGCAAGCGCTGATGAACTTCCTGCGCAAGGTCTTCCCCGGACAGTCACACTAAAGCCCTCCCGGGAAACTAGCAGTCGCACCATTCGATTGACAACTTTCACGCCCGCGTGCTATAATTAGCACTAGGCGGTTGAGAGTGCTAGTTCAACTCCACGCCGACTTTGAGACGGTAAATCCCGGAGGACATACAAATGGCCGAAGCGACTCTTTCGAAAGTGAACATCCAGCCCCTCGGCGACCGCGTGCTCGTCAAGCCCGTGGAAGCGAAGGAATCCAAGCGCGGCGGGATCATCATCCCCGACTCCGCCAAGGAAAAGCCGCAGGAAGGCATCGTGGCCGCGTGCGGCAAGGGCCGCACCACCCCTGAAGGCAAGATCATCGCCCTCGACGTCAAGGTCGGCGACAAGGTTCTTTACGGCAAGTACTCGGGCTCCGAGATCAAGCTCAACGACGAAGAGTTCATGATGATGAGCCAGGACGACATCCTGGGCATCTTGAAGTAAATACAGACAGCACCCATTCCTTTAATAACGGAGACTAGATAAACATCATGGCCAAACAGATTATTTTCTCGGACGACGCGCGCAAGAAGATGAAGGACGGCGTGGACAAGCTCGCTAACGCCGTCAAGGTCACCCTCGGGCCCAAGGGCCGCTCGGTGGTCCTTGAGAAGAAGTTCGGTTCGCCCGTCATCATCGACGACGGCGTGACCATCGCCAAGGAGATCGAGCTCCAGGACCCCTACGAGAACATGGGCGCCCAGCTCGTCAAGGAAGTCGCCACCAAGACCAACGACAACGCGGGCGACGGCACCACCACCGCGATCGTCCTCACGCAGTCTCTCCTCAATGAGGGCATCCGCAACATCACCGCCGGCGCGAACTCCAAGTCCATCCAGCGCGGCATGCACAAGGCTCTCGAGCTCGTCGTCAAGGAGCTCAAGAAGAACTCCCGCCCGGTCAAGACCAAGGAAGAGAAGGCGCAGGTCGCGACCATCTCCGCCAACGACATCGAGATCGGCAACATGATCGCGCAGGCCATGGAGAAGGTCGGCCATGAGGGCGTTATCACCGTCGAGGAAGGCAAGTCCTCCGAGACGACTCTCGAAGTCGTCGAGGGCATGCAGTTCGACCGCGGCTACGTGTCTCCTTACTTCGTCACCGACACCGAGCGCCTGGAGACCATCCTCGAGGACGCTTACATCATCATCACCGAGAAGAAGATCTCCTCGATGAACGACATCCTTCCCGTGCTCGAGAAAATCGTGCAGACGGGCAAGCCCTTCCTGATCCTCGCCGAAGACGTCGAGGGTGAGGCTCTGGCGACGCTCGTCGTCAACAAGCTTCGCGGCACCCTGAAGTGCGCGGCCGTCAAGGCCCCGGGCTTCGGCGACCGCCGCAAGGAGATGCTGCAGGACATCGCGATCCTCACCAAGGGTCAGGTCATCTCCGAAGAGCTCGGCCACAAGCTCGAGAAGGTCGGCCTCGACATGCTCGGCCGGGCCAAGCGCATCGTCATCGACAAGGACAACACGACGATCGTCTCCGGCGCGGGCGACAAGGCCGAGATCAAGAAGCGCGCGGACGCCATCCGCCGCCAGATCGAGGACACCACGAGCGACTACGATCGCGAGAAGCTCCAGGAGCGCTTGGCTAAGCTCTCCGGCGG